>JAGDDC010000125.1 GCA_017958245.1 Lachnospiraceae bacterium | reverse complement strand
CTTAATAAGATACAGGATTATTGTTACGACGGAGCAGATTGATGATCGGAAGACTCAAAAGATTTATCGTAAGCTTTTACATAAAAGAAAAAGAACTCGACATCAGGATGTTCAAGCTGCTCGGGACCGCGGGAGTCCTTGTGAGCCTCGTCGGCGCGGTTCAGGATCTCTTCACTTCATCCGACATCACGGGGTCACTCATAAACCTCATGGCTGCTCTTGCGAGCGTCGGCCTGATGATGTTCGTTCACGTGACGAGGAAGTACGTCGTAGGTTATCTGCTCACGTCGGTGAGCGTCTTCATGATACTGTTTGCCTGGCTTTTCCTTGAAACAGGCGGGATGAACGGCTCTATCCCTTATTTTTTTGCCTTCGGGATAGTGTTCACTCTCCTCATGTACAAGGGCACGTTGATGTACATCATGGAGATCATTCAGATGCTTTTTTACTTCGGCGTCTGCTTTTTTTCCTACAGGTATCCCGAGTATGTCACGCCTTTTGAGTCGGACGAGAAGATGTTCTACGACCAGCTCGCGGGCATCATCCTGTCGGCTGTGGGCATCGGCCTGATCTTTCTGATGTACATAAGCGAATATCGCAAGCAGCAGAAGATTGCAGAGGATTCGAGCAAGGCGAAGAGCGAACTGCTCGCAAACATCAGTCACGAGATCAGAACTCCCATCAACATGCTGCTGGGCATGAATGAGATGATACTCAGGGAGTCCGAGAACACGAGGATCAACGAGTACGCTCAGAACGTCGACAACGCCGGCAGACAGCTCCTGTTCATGGTAAACCAGTTCCTCGACCTCTCGAGGATCGACATGGGCAAGGAAGTGCTCTTCGAAGAGGACTTCAACATCCGCAAGATGCTCGACGGACTGGGAGCCTTCTTTGGCAAGGAAGCCGAGAAGAAGAAGCTGGAATTCGTAATGGACATAGACAGGAACCTGTCGTCCTACTTCTACGGCGACATGAGGAAGATATCGCAGATCCTGTCCAATCTCCTCTCAAACGCGGTCAAATACACGCAGAAGGGAACAGTCGTCCTCTCCGCCCAGGAGCTCGGATCGGCGACGAAGTCCGTGAGAAGGGTGCATTTTGAAGTCTCGGATACCGGAAACGGCATCGCAAAGGAGGACCTCGCAAGGATCTTTGAGAGCTTTGAGCGAGCCGACATCATAAGAAACCGGAGCATCGAGGGCACGGGGCTCGGGCTTGCGATCTCGAACAAGCTCGCGAACCTCATGGGGACAAAGATAGAGGTAAAGAGCCGGTACGGCACGGGAAGCCTGTTCTGGTTTGACATAAACTTAAAGCCCGGCAAGGAGACGGGGTCATTTGCCGATACGGAAGGGTTCTTTATCGCGCCTGAGGCAAAGATACTCGCAGTCGACGACAATACCATGAACCTCGTGGTCGTCAAATCGCTGCTCAAGCGGACTCTCATAGGACTCGACACCGCGGCGTCCGCGAGTGAATGCTACGAGATGTACGAAAAGAAGGACTACGATCTGGTCCTCATGGATTACATGATGCCGGAGATCGACGGCATCGAGGCGATGAAACATCTGAGGACGCTCGATAAGAAGAGAGGACGGAGGATACCGATCATAGTCCTCACAGCAGATGCTTCTCCCGACAAGAAGACGATGTTCCTCGAGGCGGGGTTTGATGACTATCTTTTAAAGCCCGTTGACAGCAGCCTGCTTGAGAAGGCTCTGATCAAGCATCTTCCCGAGAACCTCGTGACGCAGGTGAACAACGACACCGCAACACTCCTCGACGAGGAAGTGCGCGACGGACTCGCAAAGCTTGTCAAGCCGTACGACATAATCCTTGACCTGGCCTTGAAGCATTTGAGCGGAGACATACTCCAGTTCGCGAGGGTCGCGGAATACTTCATAAAGGGCGCGACCGAGAGCCTCGAAAAGATCAGGCGGTATATGGAAGACGACGACTACGAGAACGCGGCGATCCTTGTTCACTCCCTGAAGGGAAACGCAGGAAACGTCGGGGGAGAAGACCTCTACTACTCGGCCAGAAGGCTTGAACGCAGGATGAAGGACGCGGACAGGGAGTACGTTGAAGCTGCGATGCCGCTCTTTGTGATGAAGCTTGAGAGAGTGATAGCGGGCTTAAGGCTTTTCCTTGAGGAGTTTGACAAGATCAAGCCCGATCTCGTCGAGAAGATGGATGAGAAGACGAGACCTCACGAAGAGAAAGAGCTGTGGCAGATGCTCCTCGAGGCAGTCCATCTCGGCAACCAGTCGCCCGCGCTCGATCTTGTGGACGAGCTTGAGAAGACGGTCGGCGCAAATGATACATTTGAAAGCATAAGATCCTTTATAAAGAACATTGATTTCGAAAAGGCGGAAACGTTGATAAGGAACAACATGAAGACGACTTAGAAAAGGGAAGGGACAATGGATAAGAGCAGAATACTGTGTGTCGACGACGATATCGGCATGCTGAACACTATCGAAGATATCCTGATCAGCGCCGGATACAACGTGAGCCTCGCAAAATCGGGGCGGCAGGCCATAGACCTCTTAAACAGGGAGGTCGATTACAGGCTCGTTCTCCTGGATGTTGATATGCCGGAGATGGACGGATATGACACCTTCAAGGAGATCAAGTCTCTTGAGAGCGCGAAGGACGTGCCCGTCATATTCCTGACAGGGATGGACGATCCGGACTTCGAGATAAAAGGGCTTGAGTACGGCGCGGCGGACTACATAACCAAACCGTTTGTAAAAAGCGTGTTCCTGGCCCGCATAAAAAACAGGATAGAGTCACCGCCGGCGCAGTCGCAATATGACAAGGAAGCGCTTGCGGATTTTGAGCAGATACTCACGGAGACTGAGCTCACCGTGGCAAAGTATGTGGCGGACGGCCTGTCAAACCCCGAGATAGCGGAACAGGCCAAATACTCCTACGGATACGTCAAGCAGGTGGTATCCTCGATCCTCGAGAAGACAAACATGAAAAAGAGGTCGGATATCAGAAGATACCTGAAGGAAGGCGATATCGGGCAGGAGGATGACACTTAATGCCGGCTTAAGGCGGGTGTTCATATATATAACAGATGACAGAAAGGGAGAAGATTATGACTGACAATCAAAACAACGAAGCTGAGGCGCTGTTTGCGACCAGAAGAAAGAAACAGCAGGACGAGGAAGCACAGAGAGCGGCCAAGCTTGCCGAGGAGGAAAGGCTGGCAGAACTCGAGCGCCAGAAGCAGCAGGTGACCGAGGACATCAAGAGGCTTGAGTCCCTGAAGGAGCTCCAGCAACAGCAGGCCGAAGCGGACGCGCAGAGGGCACAGGCTGAGAGGGAAGCTCTCGAGAGGGAAAGAGAGCTGGCAAGGCAGGCCGCTGCCGAAAGAAAGGCTGCGAAAAAGGCGAGCGGAGAGAAACCGGACATCAAGAAGTTCCTTCCGTTCATCATCGGAGGAGCCGCGCTTGTCGTAGTGGTCATCGTGCTGATCGCGACGGGAGTCTTCTCTTCCGGGAAAAAGAAAAGCGAAAACAGCCTCTCGAACATAGTGGCAAACGGGGACTGGTACAGAGTGACCGACGAGCAGAGTGGTGTGAGCTACGTCTATCCTGCTCTTTTTGACAACGAGGATTCGATCCCCGAGAGCGGTTTTTACACTATGACAGACGTGAATTCGGATCAGGTTCTCATCTACACTATAATGATACAGGCTCTCACAGAAGAACAGCTCGCAGATGCCGATAAACTTGACGCCGCCGTTGACAAGATCATGGAAGAATACGGTGTTAAAAACTATGATGTCAAAGAGTACAAGGACGGCATCGTTTATGCCGAGTGTCCGTGGGATGACTATAAACCCGGAGAGTACAACACCTGCACCGTGGGCACCATTGACAAGGACGGTTTTATGCTTTTGAGTCTTTTCGAGATCTCGAAGGAGCGGGAAGGTGTGGAAAGAACCATAGATATCGATGATGCACTCTTTATATTTGAGAAGATGGTAGAGAACACTTCTTTAGGATGAAAAACGATCACTTTATATAGCGAGGTATAGAAAATGTCTTTATTGATGACGGTTTTTTTTGAAAACGGTTTTTCGGAGCACTATTTTCCGAACGTTGACAACAGGAAGTTCCCCGTCCTTGTGACCCCTTTCATATCGGGGCTTGACGACGAGCTTCTCCTTGACATAGAGGTATGGGACGGCAAATGGACCATCTCCTCGAGCAGAAAGTACGATCTCCTGAAGGGAGGAGATCCTGTTGAGAAGTCAGCCTTGGAGAACGGGCTGGTACTCGAGGGAACCATAAAAAAGGATGAATCATGGTTCTCCTTAAAGATTGATGAGGTCAGTGAAGAGAGCACGGCCTTCTCAAAGTATATCTTAAGAAGAGAGAAGATCGCGGGACTTACGATAGGTTCAGACCCGTCCTGCGACGTGATCTACGGCAACAAGTTCCTGTCAAAGAAGCACGCGCAGATCTCGTTCGAGGGGAACGCGACCTTCGTGAGCGATCTCGGGAGCACCAACGGCACCTTCATAAACGGCCGAAAGATCAGAACGAAGACTCCCGTGAGATATGGCGATGTCATATATGCAGTGGGACTCAAGATCGTGTATCTCGGTCAGCTCATTGCGATCAACCACCCTGCGGGTGAAGTTAGGGTGAAACTCCTTGATCCCGTTGTGATCCCTGAGATCATGGACGAGACTGAGGAAGAAGAGTACGAGAAGACGTATTTCCTGCGTACCCCCAGACATCTGAGGACGCTCGATACGGAGAACGTGGCAGTGGAGCGCTGTCAGCCGGCTCAGCCCTACAAGGGACAGCCGCTCATCTTCACGATCGGACCTTCATTTACCATGGTGATCCCTATCGCGCTTGCAGCACTCATGTCGGGCGAAGGCGGCTTCGGAGCGTCGAGCCTCGTCATGTCGGGCGGAGCCGCAGCAATGGCTGCGATCTGGGCGGTTGCCAACTCAAGATACAACAAGAAGGAAGCGGGACGCAGCGAGATGACCCGCAAGAACACGTATCTTGACTACATAGACAGGATATCGAAGCGCCTCGGGGAGAAGGCAGCGTACAACGCAGGCGTCCTCAGGGAGCAGTACCCTTCGGCGGAGGAGATGCTCTCCTTCGTGACCACTACGAAGAACCGTCTCTGGGAGAAGGGAAGCGTTCACAGCGATTTCCTGAACGTGAGACTGGGTATAGGCGATATCACTTCCCCGAACGGAATCACCCTCCCGAACGAGGATTTCACAAAGGGGTATGATCCGCTGAACGATCTTG
>JAGDDC010000124.1 GCA_017958245.1 Lachnospiraceae bacterium | reverse complement strand
GGCCTCCCTCCCGTATTCGAGGGCATCCTCTATGGTCGCGGGGACCGTAGAGGCCTTGAGGTGAGAATTGTTTAAGACCTTGGTCGCCTTGAGTCTCGAGGCCGCCTCGATCTCCTTAAGTATCGCCACCGCATCCGCAGGTTCCTGCGTCAGGTTCCTGTAACGGTTTACGAGGTAGAGCATATCGTAGTCCTTGCCCGCGAACTGCTCATGAAACCTTCCGAGCACCGTCGCTCCGACGTCGTCTCCCCCGGCGTCGATGATCACCGCGTCGTGGTTTTCAAACAGGCCGTAGAGCGCCGCGTCTATCGCCGGGATGTCGAGGTTCGTGTGCCCGTAGACGGGAGCCACCACCTCTATGCCGCGGGATTCCAGGACTTCCCTGAAATCCGACGTTCGAAAGTAGGGATTTACGAGGTCCATATCGGCCAGCGTGACCTTCCGTCCGCTGTTTGCCAGGTCTATGGCGAGGTTGATCGAGAAGTTGGTCTTGCCGCAGCCGTAATGTCCGCAGACAACTGTAAAATCCTTTAGATCCATCTGTTTTCCTTTTATTTACGCCATTTTGCACAGGCGCTGAAACCTTTTCGGATGATTATAGCACCTTTAGCGCTTTAACGCAATACATTATTTTAGTTCATCACCTGATGCCTTACTTTTCCGATCGAGATATAGCCGTTCAGCACGGCGTCATAGTCGGTCCCGGGTGTAGTCCTGCACTTTGCCTCCCCGTCAAGCTTCATGCCGATATCCCCGCCGGAAAGCATCCTCATGACGTAGAAATCCTGATGGAACTCCGCCTGCTCTGGCACCCTGTCGTAGAGTATGCCCTTGCACTCTCCCCTGGCAAGCCCCGGGAAGTTTACGTTCCATATCTCGTTGCGGGCGATCTCCCTTTCCAGCAGATCTTTGGTGATGCCGTCTATATACTCCTCCACCGTCTCGAGCCTGTCGTCCCTCTCGACCGAGTACGCGATCGCCGGTATGTGCGCGTACATCAGCGCCTCCATGGCCGCACCCACAGTGCCCGAATAGACTATATCGTAGCCCGCGTTGTAGCCGTTGTTTATACCCGAGAAGACTATGTCGGGCCTCGCGTCGCATATCTTTGTCATCGCGACTCTCACGCAGTCCGCCGGCGTGCCTGACACGCTGAAGGTCGTCACGCCCTCTATCCCTATGTCCTGCTTCTTTACTACGAGCTCGTCGTATATGGTAAGCCTGTGGGACATGGCACTGCACTGAGTCTGCGGCGCCACAACGGTCACTTCGCCAAACTTCAATGCTGATTTAACAAGCAGCTTGAGGCCTGCGGCATTATATCCGTCGTCATTTGTAACGAGTATCCTCATGGGGTCATTCTCCGTTCTCATGCACTGTGTGTCATTTGCGTCGCGCAAGCTTAAGTGACGCTTTTTACAGGTCCTTCTGCATGTTTTTAAGGACTCTGTCCACTTCCTTCTTTCCTTTCCAGAGATAGCTCAGGTGCATCTCCCTGCCCTCGCTTATGCGCCTTAAGTTTTCAACGTGCTTCAGTATGATGACCAGCGAGGATATCGCAAGTATCATGGCGCCTGTCGCGCTGTCCGTCATGAGCCCGTATACTATGGGGAAGACTATCGATGCGGTGATCGGGACCACGCAGATATAGTCGAACAGAAGCGCGAGCACAAGCTCCGACGCGAACATGATCCCAAAGACGGCAGGTGAGAAAGCGAGCACGACTCCGCCCAGACAGGCGAGCCCCTTGCCTCCCCTGAACTTCATGTACACGGGGAAGACATGTCCCAGGATGCAGGAGGTGCCGCACACCGGAAGGACATACTCAAACTCTGGTGCTATGAGGCCGCTCAGCCATATTGCAAAATAACTCTTGAATATATCAAAGATCATGCAGAACACGCCGATGATCCTGCCCATGGTTATGAGGGCATTCGATCCTCCGGCGTTGCCCGATCCGGACTTTCTTATGTCGAAACCTTTTATCTTCGCTATGACAAATGACGGGTTGAACCCTCCGATCAGGTAACCTATCAAAACGCTTCCGGCTATTTCCATACTGCGTCGCTTCCTTTCAGGACATTCGCTTATCTAACAAGAACAGGGGGAAGGCCAAGCCTACGCCCCCTGCTCCTTTGATCAGGGCGGCTCACCGCCCTTCTTTTGAATTATTTAACGAGAGCCACCGTCTCACGGCAGATCGCGAGCTCCTCGTTCGTGGGGATCACGCATACCTTGACCTTCGAGTCGGGGGTGGAGATCATGACCTCCTCGCCTCTCTTCTTGTTTGCCTCATCGTCTATCTTCACTCCGAGGAAAGCGAGCGAATCGCATATATCCTTGCGCATCTTCGCGTCATTCTCGCCCACGCCTGCAGTGAAGGTGATGGCGTCAACGCCGTTCATGACTGCGGTGTAAGCGCCGATGTACTTGATGACTCTGTGCCTGTATGCGTCAAGCGCAACCTGTGCATCGTGGTTGCCCTCGTCAGCAGCTTTGCCGAGATCTCTGAAATCGCTCGACACACCGCTCATGCC
>JAGDDC010000123.1 GCA_017958245.1 Lachnospiraceae bacterium | reverse complement strand
GTCCTTGTCAAGCTCATTGAGGATATTGCCGATCTCTTCGCCGGGAGCCGTGAATTTCATATTGTTGTAATGAGACTTATCGGATTCCCATCTTGTGACATGGGGAGCGTCAACGCCGATGATGGCAACCTTGACGCCGTTTATTTCCTTAACGAGATAAGGGTTTACGAACCTTGTTCCGTCAGCCTTGTAGATGTTACCGCCGAGAACCGTGCCCTTGAAGCCCTTGATGTTTGCCTCAAGTGTATCGAACTCATAGTTGAACTCGTGGTTTCCGAGCTCCCATGCGTCACACTTGAGATAGTTCAAAGCCTCGATCGCGGGAGAACACTCCTTCGAGCTTCTGAACTCCGAGATCATGTTACCCTGAAGAAGATCACCGTCATCTACATAGATGAGATCGGGATCGATCTTTCTCTGCTCAGCGATAACCGTAGCAGCCTGAACAAGACCCTTGTCCTGAGGTGTATCCGTAGCATAGTCATGGTTCATGAGCATGCCGTGGATATCACTGGTCTCGAGGATGGTTATAGTTTGCTTCTCAGCAGCCTTTGTCTGCGCGGGAACCTGCATGAGGCCGATCGCAAGGGCAAGCACGAGAAACAGACCAAGTACTCTGTTAATCCCCTTCTTCATTTAAGAAACCTCCTGTAAAAATGTTTTACCCGACCAGATCAGAAGGCGTTTTCACAAATGTGTTTTCGTCTCCTTTTCTCGCGGGCAAAACTGATTATAACAGATGAGGTATTTTAATTCAACATATTAGACATTTTTTTTGCAGATTTTAAAAGAAATATGTGCAAACTTTACAAAACTAATGCGTCAATGCGCGACTGTGACAAGTTCTCCTATGTAGTAAAAGCCCTTGCACTCGTCGAGTTTCACCTTCACAAACTTTCCAAGCAGGCTCTCATCCCCCGGGAAATGAACCAGCAGGTTGTTGTCAAGCCTCCCAGTCATGAGGGCTGGATCGTGGTCGTTCTTCTCCTCGACAAGCACAGAGACAGTTTTCCCGACGTTCATTGCCGCCTTCTTTGCGCTCGCTTCCCCGATCACCTTGAGCAGCCTGTCAAAGCGGTCCTTTACCACATCCTCGTCCACGCTCTCCATTTGCGCCGCTGGCGTACCTGTGCGCTTCGAGTAAATGAAGGTGAAAGCGTTGTCATACTCGACCTCCTTGCAAAGCGACAGGGTGTCCTCGAAATCCTCCTCGGTCTCCGTGGGGAATCCGACTATTATATCAGTGGTGAGCGCTATGTCTGGCATCGCCTTTCTTATCTTCCCGACGAGCGCAAAATAATCCTCCCTCGTATAGTGCCTGTTCATCTTGTGGAGTATCCGACTCGACCCTGATTGTACCGGCAAATGAAGGTGCCTGCAGATCTTCTTTGACCGAGCCATGACTTCTATCAGCTCGTCCGAGAGGTCCTTGGGGTGCGAGGTCATGAACCGGCTCCTCTCGATCCCGTTGATCTTTTCCGCCTACTCAAGAAGCTGCGCAAAGCTTATGGGCTCATCAAGGTTCTTTCCGTAGGAATTGACGTTCTGGCCGAGCAGCATGATCTCCTTCACACCGTTTGCGGCCATGTCCCGGATCTCTTCGAGTATATCCTCGCTCTTCCTGCTCCTCTCCCTTCCCCTCACGTAGGGGACTATACAGTAAGTGCAGAAGTTGTCGCAACCGAACATGATGTTGACTCCGGCCTTGAAGGAATACTTTCTCTCCGAGGGGAGGGATTCTACGATCTTGTCCGCACTTTTTAGTATCTCGCACACGTATTTGCCCGTAGACAGCCTGTAAAAGAGGAGTTCCGCGAGCTTGTATATGTTGTGAGTCCCAAAGATCAGGTCCACAAAGCTGTAGCTCTCTTTGATCTTCTCGACTACGTGCTCTTCCTGCATCATGCAGCCGCACATGGCGATCATCATCTTTGGGTTCTTCTTCTTTAAGTTCCCAAGATACCCTATCCTTCCGTAAACTCTGGTGTTCGCGTTCTCCCTGACCGTACAGGTGTTGTATATGACAAGGTCTGCCTTCTCGTTCTCAACGCTTTCAAAGCCCACTGCCTCAAGCACTCCAAGGAGCTTCTCCGAATCCTTGAAATTCATCTGGCACCCGAAGGTCTCCACGTGAACGGTGAGCTTCCTCCCGTACTCCGCGGCGAGCTTGCCCACAAGCTCCCTGCACCTGTCTATGAAGAAAAACTGTCTCGCGGGCTCCATGATAGGGGCTTCTGTCGCCAGACCCGCTCCGTCAGTGTATTTTGACATATAACTCTCCAATCTGTTGTTTGTAACTTGCCGTAGGCATTGCGCTCATCAATCTGTGGCATCGAGCAGGTTTGATAGTTTCACTTTCAAGCCTGAAACCTTGACGCCAGTGCCTCGAACACCTTTATCCCGTCGACCGCGGCTGAAGTTATGCCTCCCGCATACCCGGCGCCCTCGCCGCACGGATAGAGGTTTTCAAAGTTCACGCTCTCAAAGCCTTCGTTTCTTTTGATCCTCACGGGTGACGAAGTTCTCGACTCGATCCCAAGCAGAAGCGCTTCCTTGCCGTCAAACCCGGGGATCTTCTTCCCGAAATCCTCCATGGCCTCGATCAGATCGTCCCTCATGAAACCCGGCAGTATGGTATCCAATTTCGAGTACCTGTACCAACCCTTACAATGCGGTTTTCTGATACCCGAAAAGTTCCCTGCCTTTATCTCTTCAATATCCTCACAGGCCTTGTCAAGCCCTGCTTTAAGGATGTTATCAAACCCCCAGATCTCCGAGAGATCGCCCGATCTGTCTCTCTCTTCATTTGACCTGATCTTGAAGTCGTAAAAGCTCTGCACAGGTATCAGTCCTCGCGCGAGCGCATAGGCCTTCATCTCAAGGTCTCTTTGAAACTCCATCCCGGCGAGCGGCCCGTCCTTGTGGAAATCCTCGGGTCCCACTGTCACAACGATCGCGCTGTTTGCGAAGGGTTCGCTCCTGTCCCTGTTGCTCATCCCGTTCACGCACAGCCTCATCTCCTCCGACGAAGCGTTCACGACAAAGCCTCCCGGGCACATACAGAAGCTGTAGACACCGCGCCCGTCATTTGCCTTGTAGGTCAGCTTGTAGTCGGCAGGCGGCAGCTTGTCTGCCATATCGCCGTACATCGCCCTGTTTATGAGCTCCTGGGGGTGTTCCACTCTCACTCCCACCGCAAATGACTTGCTCTCAAGGTAGACTTTCCTATTGTCAAGCATCGCGAAGGTGTCCCTCGCGCTGTGCCCTATTGCGAGAACCAGGGCGTCGCACTCCTGTGTCAGGATCTGCTCGTCACCTGTTACCATCTCTATAGCGGTTACTTTCCCGCCTTCAGAGATTATATCCGACAGTCTCGTGTTGAACCTTATCTCTCCGCCTGCGAGCACTATATGCTCCCTCATGCCCTTTACGATCGACCTCAGCCTGTCGGTCCCTATGTGGGGCTTGTTCGAGTACAGTATATCCTCGGGCGCCCCGAATTCCACGAAGGTCTCAAGCACCTTTCTTATGCGCCCGAAGTCGTCGCGCACGCCGGTGTTTAGCTTCCCGTCCGAGAAAGTCCCTGCGCCGCCCTCTCCGAACTGGACGCTCGTGTTTGCGTCGAGCTCGCCTGTCTTCCAGAAATTGTCGACTATTTTTACCCTGGTGTCGACATCAGCGCCGCGCTCTATGACAAGTGGCCTGTATCCGGCTTTTGAAAGCATGTAGGCGCAGAAAAGTCCCGCAGGTCCAAAGCCGGCTATGACGATCCTCTTTTTCAGGGGCTCTTTTCCCTTCGCCGCAAATGAGTATTCTACCCTCTCGGCCTTCTTTATGTTCCTGTCCTTTGTCCTTGCAAGTATCTTCGCCTCATCCTTTACACTTACATCCACAGTGTAGACATAATGTATGTCGCTCTTGTCCCTTGCATCGAGCGATCTGCGAACATAGGTTATCTCGCCTATGGCGCTCTCCGGGCATCTGAGCTTCTTTGCGCAGGAAGCCTTTATATCGGATTCACAGCCGATCCCTATCTTTATGTTTGAGATCCTTATCATGTTGCCTCCTGTTTACGCGCCGCAGCTTCTCCCCGCGATCACGCCGGATGTAAATGCCCACTGGAGGTTATAGCCTCCGCAGTTTCCGTCTATATCGAGCAGCTCTCCGACTATATAGAGCCCTTTTACAAGCTTTGACTCCATGGTCTTTTCGTCCGTCTCTTCCGTACTCACACCGCCCGCTGTCACCTGGGCGCTTGAGTGACTTCCCGTACCCGTTACTTCCATGCGTAGATCCTTTAAGATCTTCGCGAACGCTTCAAGCGCACTGTCTGTCACGCTTTCTATGGGTGTGTCTCCCTTTATGCCTGCACGCAGCATGATCTCCGATGCAAGCTTGTTGTTTACGAGTCCGTCAAATCCGTCAAAGCACGAGCTTTCCTTTCTTTTATCCCTTGTTTTTTTAAGGAAGCTAAAGACCTCATCCTCCGACATGTCGGGGAGAAAGTCGAGAGAGAGGCTAAACCCCGCTCTCCCATCATAGTACCTTGAAAGCTGCATCACGGGGATACCCGATATCCCAAGCTTGTTGAAGATGATCTCTCCCCTAAAATCCGCCTTCACCTCTTCCATAAAGAGCAGCCTTGCTCTTGCTTTCGCCCTGACTCCTGCGAGCTTGTCCGCGGTCTTTTTGTCCTTCCCGAGTATCAGCGGACAGAGCGCAGGTCTAGGCGTTATGACAGTGTGCCCGAAGCCTTTTGCAAGCTCATAGCCGCTTCCGTCGGACCCGAGGTTCTCTCCTGCGCAGCCTCCCGTTGCAAGCACGAGGCTCTTTGACCTGTACTCATGGTCCTCACACTTTACGGTGAATTTTAAGCCATCATTCCCCACGTTTTCCTTCGCGCACTTTGCAGACAGCACTTTAGACCCCGGAACTATCCTCACTCCCGCGCGCTCCGCCATGGAAAGCAGGGCGTTTCTCACGGTTCTTGCCTGTTCATTTGCGGGGTACATATAGCCGTCGCGCTCGAGCGTCAGCACACCGAAGTCCTCGAAGGCAGCTTTCACGCTTTCCGGCCCAAACTGTTTTAGGGCTTCATATGCAAATGAAGCCCTATTTCCTCTGAAGCTCTCTCCGTCTATGATCTTGTTGGTGAAATTGCATTTGCCGTTGCCGGTCGCAAGTATCTTTTTAAGAGGCTTGTCCAGGTGCTCGAGCACCGTGACTTTAAGTCCTCTCCTGCCGGCCTCAATGGCAGCCGCAAGGCCCGAAGCCCCTGCGCCTATCACGATCACGTCACAGTTCATTAAGTCTCCCTTTTTTCGTCGCTTCCGTTCACTCTTCTTCTTTCAGCAGTTTCAGCTTCTGCGCGGCCTTCACGAGAAGCCTGCCCTTTGGCATGTCATAGACTTCCTCCTTTGTCACGCCCTTAAAGAGCAGGAGTCCGACGAGATAGGCCGGCACCGCAAAGAGTAGAGCGAACACGACCGCTATCGCATTTATGCTTACAACAAGGTAAACGAGTTCGTATACACCGCGTGCAACGAGTCCCATGACAGCCGAGGCTGCAAGCGGTATGAGGAAAGTGGTCCTGATCTCCTGCCTGTACTCAAGTGACAACTCTATCGACCTGAAGTTCAAGATGCTCACAAGCAGCGCGTAGGTCACGTTGCCTATGACAAGGCCGTAAGCCGACAGCTCAAAGAATTGCAGCATCACATAGAGAAAGACTACGTGCACGCCGAGCGAGATCGCCGCGTGGATCACAGGAGTCTTAAGTTTCCCGATGCCCTGAAGTATGCCGTTTGTTATGGTCGAGTACGCGAAGAAAACTACTGCAGCGGAACCGAGCATCATAAGCTTCGGGCTCAGCGTCTCTCCGACGTCTCCGAACACAAGATTTATGACGGGCCTTGCGATAGCTGCAAGCCCGATTGCAGAAGGAATTGCGATCAGCATGTTCAGCTTGACCGCCTTCTTTATCTTGACCTTTACGTCCTCTATGTTGTTCTGCGAGAAGCTGTTTGCGACCATCGGCACTATTGACACGCCAAATGCAGTCGCTATGGCTACAGGGAGGTTCGAGAGCCATTTGAACCTGTTCGAGTAAGCCTCCCAGATGACAGCCCTGTCGCTCTCGATCATCTGCTTGCTCTCCATGATCCTGCCAAACATAGTGTTGTCTATGATGCCCGAGAGCTGGTACACGCTCTGTCCGAGCACGATGGGGAGCATAGTGAGCACCACCATCTTCGCAAGCTTCGTATCAGGGTAGGAAACACCCGTCATGTCTTTATTCTTCTGCTTCGCAAAATACCCTCTGTTGATCCAGAGTATGAACACGAGGAAGACAAGACCTGCGATCGCTCCGAAGAGGGTTCCCGCCGTTCCGCCGGAAGCGGCGTATGCTGCGGCGTCTGCCGAGTCCTTGTAAGCATTTGCAAGGAGAAGCGCTGCGACAACGCTCACGATCGCGTTCACAGTCTGCTCTATGAGCTGCGAGAAGGAAGTGGGGACCATGGTCCTCTTCCCCTGAAAATACCCTCTTATAACGCCCATCACCGAGAAGACAAAGACTGTCGGTGCGAGCACTCTGAGCGGTATGGCTGCGCTTGGCCAGCCCATGGCCGAGGCGAGCGGCTTTGCAAAGATAAAGAGGAGGAGTGCTCCCGCGCCGCCAAGTGACAGCGAGACGTAGAAGGCGATCCTCATGGTCCTCTGCGAGTTCTTGTACTCTTTTCTCGCATCGAACGAGGATATGAGTTTCGATACCGCTACGGGCACACTGTAGGTCGAGAGCAGCAGGACGAGGTTGTAGATCTCATAGGCAGTGTTGTAGTAAGCCATACCCTCGGTGCCGACGATCCTTGTGAGCGGCGCCCTGTAGATAAGGCCTATGAACCTCGTTATGATGCCGGCCGCAGCGAGTATGCTGCCCTGCAATATGAAGTCGTTTTTCTTTCCCGAACCCATTATACTCCTGTCATAT
>JAGDDC010000122.1 GCA_017958245.1 Lachnospiraceae bacterium | reverse complement strand
TTCCGAAGAGATCACGCCTGTCGCTGATCGCATCGTCGACCTTCTTCGCAGCGGCCGCGACTTCCTTTTCGAGCCCCTCTATGATACTCTCGAGCTCGTCGATCTCCCTCTTTCTTCCGAGGAGGTTGCTCGTGTTCCTGTAAGCACCGCCGGAGAGCGATCCGCCGGGGTTTAACTGCTCGCCCTCGAGAGTCACGATCCTCAGTGAATAATCGTTCTTCTTTGCGAGCGCCAGCGCATTGTCTATGTTGTCGACCACTATGATCCTGCCGAGCAGATAGCCTATGACGCCGCTGTATTTCTTGTCGGCCTTCACGAGCGATGCCGCAACGCCTATCACTCCCTTTTCACCCGAGTGATCGTCGCGTGCCTCACGCTCCTTCACGCTCGTGAGCGGAAGGAAGGTCGCGCGCCCCGCACGGTTTACCTTGAGGAAGCTTATGAGATGCTTGGCGGTCTGCTCCGTGTCGACTACTATGTTCTGTATGCCTGCACCCAGAGCGGTCTCGATCGCGATCTCGTACTTCTTGTCGACCGATATCAGGTCTGCCACAACGCCCTCGATCCCGCGGACCGAAGCCCTGTGGCTCATGATCTTCTGTATGCTGCTCCCGTATCCCTCGTACCTCTCGGCGAGGTTTTTTAAAGACTCGAGCTTTGACTTCTCGGATATGAACTCCTGCTGTCTCTTTTCGTGCTCTGCGCGCAGCGCCTTGATCTTCGCGTCAGACTTCTCGATGGAGACCTTTATCTCCTCCTGCTTCGCGCTGTTCTCCTCGAGCTGCCTCGTGATGGTCTCGAGCACCTTCGAGCACTCGTCCCTTCTGCTCTTCGCTGCGGTCTCCTCGCTCTTGTTCGTTATGAGCTGCTGGGAGAGCTCGCTCTTCTTTATGTCGTTCTGCTCGAGTATGGTCTCGTACTTCTGCAGCTCAGACTTGACCTTGCCCTGCTCTTCAACGAGCTTCTTGATCGAGGAGTTAAACTCCGTGTTCTCGTCCTCGAGCTTCTTTGTCTCCTCGTGAACTGCGCCTATGTTTGCGTTGTTCTCGGTGAGCTCGTTGTTTAACTTCTCCTTCTCTTTCGCGATCTCTTCCTTGAGTGCCCTCAGAGCCTCAAGATCGCTGTTCTTCGCCTCTATATCTTTGCCTGTCGACTCGATCCTCGAGGAGATCAGGTTGTCGTTTTGCATGGAGGACGAGATCTGGCCGTTTAAGACCTTTATCTCTCCCTCAAGCTCAGTGATCCTCAGGGCGTCCGCGTTCTTCTTCTCGCGCTTCTCGTCGAGCTCGCTGTTGAAGCCCGCTATCCTCTCGTCGAGCTGGTTGTACTCGTCCTGAGCGTCCTCGCGCCCCTTCTTTGCCTGCTCGTACTCTTCCCTAGCGTTGTTAAGTTTCTCCTCGAGGGATTCGCACTGCGACTCGGACTTGTCGTACTCAAGGAGATACTGGTTCACTTCCCTGATCTTTAACTGCTCCTTGAGCCTCAGGTACTCCTTTGCGACCTCAGCCTGCTCGGACAGCGGTCCCACCCTGCTGTTTATCTCTTCAAGTATGTCCTCGACACGGCTTAGGTTGTTCCTCTCCTCCTCGAGGTTCTTTATGGCGATCGCCTTTCTCTTCTTGAACTTTACTATGCCCGCAGCCTCGTCAAAGAGCTCCCTCCTGTCCTCGGGCTTCGTGCTCAGTATCCTGTCGATCTGGCCCTGCCCTATGATCGAGTAGCCCTCCTTGCCGATACCGGTGTCCATAAAGAGCTCCTGGACATCCCTCAGCCTGCACACGGTCTTGTTGATCATATACTCGCTCTCGCCCGACCTGTACACACGCCTCGACACGCTGATCTCGTCGAAGTCCGGAGCCAGCACGTGGTCAGAGTTGTCAAATGTGATGCACACATAGGCGAAAGTCATTGGCTTTCTGACTTCCGATCCCGCGAAAATGACGTCCGTCATGTTCGCGCCTCTCAGCTGCTTTGCGCTCTGCTCGCCGAGCACCCATCTCACCGCGTCGGCAACGTTGCTCTTGCCGCTTCCGTTGGGACCCACTATCGCAGTGATCCCGTCGTGGAACTCGAACAGGATCTTGTTCGCAAATGATTTGAATCCGTTTATCTCAATACTCTTTAAATACATGTGACCTCCGCATGTAAACGATCACTTATCCTGTCTTAACTTCCTGATCGTCTCGTAGGCTGCGGCCTGCTCTGCAGCCTTCTTGTTCTTTCCCTGTCCCGAAGCTATCTTCTCATCGCCTATGAAGGCGTCGACATAGAAGACCTTGCTGTGCTCGGGTCCCTCGGTCCTCGTCACCTCGTAGGAGACGTCACGGGCTCCGTGGTACAGGTCGTGCACCATCTCCTGGAGCACTGATTTGCTGTCCACGAAGATCCTCTTCTCCTCCATGTCCTCAAGCACGTGCCTGAGCACGAAAGCCTTCGCGCTCTCATAGCCTCCGTCCAGATAGATCGCGCCTATCACTGCCTCGAGCGCATCGGAGAGGATCGAGTCCCTGTCGCTTCCTCCGGTCAGCCTCTCACCCTTGCCGAGAGAGATATTGTCACCCAGTTCAAGCTTTCTCGCGCAGTACGCGAGCGCTTTTTCGCAGACGAGAGAAGCCCTCACCTTGGAGAGGTCGCCCTCCGCCTTGTCCCGGTGCTCAAAAAAAAGGAACTCGCTCGAGATAAGCTCAAGAACCGCATCTCCGAGGAATTCGAGTCTTTCGTTGTTCTTACACCTGTTTATCTTCATCTCGTTTGTATATGAGCTGTGTGACAATGCCTCTGTCAGCAGGCCGGCGTCCCTAAAGGTGTAGCCTGCCATTTCCTGAAACCTTTCAAAAGACATATGTTCTCCCTTTCATCGATCAAGAGACATGACTTACAAGAGAAGCGAGACAGAGAACGTTCTCTGTCTCGCCCTCGATCTTTCCTATCAGTTTGTCGCGTTCTTGATCTTCTCAACCGCGTCATTTACCGTAACTATCTTCTCAGCTTCCTCATTTGCGATCTCTACGTCGAACTCCTCCTCGATCGCCATGATGATCTGGAAGATGTCCAGCGACTCAGCGCCGAGATCGTCGACGAACTTCGTGTCGGGAGTGACCTCCGAGGGATCGGAGATCCCGAGTACCTCACAAATGATCTTCTGTAATTTTTCAAATTCCATGACTGTCTTCCTCCTCAACCATTCTTCTGATCTTTCCGTTGATGTCCTGCTCGCTGAATCTGATGCACTGCAGGATAGAATTCTTGACCTCTATGCTCTTTGAACTTCCGTGTGTCTTTACGACCAGGCCGTTTAAGCCGAGCATAGGCGCACCGCCGTATTCATCGGTGCTGAAGCCCTTGAGGGTCTTCTTTAGAGCTTTTTTCGCCATCAGACCGCCTAAAGAGCTCATCACAGTGCTCTTCATCCCCTGCTTTACTTTTGACAGGA
>JAGDDC010000121.1 GCA_017958245.1 Lachnospiraceae bacterium | reverse complement strand
CTATATCGCCGTTCATGAGATCCGCGAGCTCCTTCGTGATCGCGAGTCCGAGCCCCGTCCCCTGTATGGTCGCGTTCTCGTTCTCGTTCAGTCGCTTGAAGGAATCAAACAGGACACCCAAGTCCTCCTTTGCGATACCAATACCCGTGTCGGAGACCTCAAAACAGAGCATGCATACATCCCCGTCGTTGTCGGGCACCAGCTTTTGCCTCGGGATCTCATCTGCGTTCTCGGGATCGAAGACCCTGACCTCGGACATCTTCTTCGAGTGTATCCTTATGTCTATGCCACCCTGTTTTGTGTATTTGACAGCGTTTGAAATGATGTTGCTCACAACCTGGCGTATCATCCTCGCATCGCCCGTGAGGCGCTTCGGCATGTCCTCATCGCAGCTTATGTTGAAGTAAATGCCCTTTTCCTCGGCCATTTGCCTGAAATTGAGGTAACAGCTCCTGAAGAGCTCTGCGGTATCGTACTCCGCTATGTTGACCTCCATCTTCCCGGCCTCTATCTTGGAGAAATCGAGTATATCGTTGATGAGCGACAGGAGCGCCTCCCCCGAGGAACGCACGTCCGAAGCGTACTCCGTAAGCTTTGGATCGTCGGTCGTCCGAAGGATCATCTCGTTCATGCCTATGATCGAGTTGAGCGGAGTCCTGATCTCGTGGGACATGTTCGCCAGGAACACGCTCTTTGCGCGGTTCGCGAAGTCAGCCTCGTTCTTTGCCGAGTTGATCTCCTCCATGTTTTTTATCTGCTCGGTGATGTCCTCGATGAGGAAATACGAGCCTATCGTGTGGCCCTTTTTGTCAGCGAGCCTGTTGTAGCGTATGTTATAGTGCTCCGGCGCTCTGCCATCGTCCTGCTGCTCCCGCACGTAAGTGTGCTTCCCGTAGATCGCGCCGCTCTTTTTGAGCTCTGCTGCGACCGTCGCGACGGGTTCATTTGCAAAGCCGTAAGTCTCCTCGTCAATTTCAAAACGCTTCTTGGCATATGCGTTGGCGTAGATACAGTTCTCCGCGAGGTCGAACAGTATGAGGCCTTCGTTCATGTCGTCAATCGCCCTGCCTATGGATGCCGTCATCAGCCTTCTCGGCACAAAGACTCTGATCGAGAACGAGATGAGCGTGCCCGCCACCGCATAGAAGACCACGGAGGCATCAAACTTGAGGTTGAAGGCCATATATCCTATGTTCAGCATTATGACCAGCACGACCACGCCAAGGATGATGGCATACTTGATCCGGTACATGCTGTAAGCCTTGAATATACGGACGACAAATGAAGTGAGCACGACTGCAAGGAACAGGTAGTCGATAGCGAGGTGCACGTAGTACGGAGCCTTGAACTGAGGCATGTAGAAGTTCATCCCGCCAAACTCCGTCTCGTCCATGACAAAGACATGGTGAAAGATGAGGTTCAAAAACATGGAGGCCGTGTCCGCAGCCATGATCGCCACCGCGGGCCACGCGAGCTTCTTCCGCACTCCCACGTGCTCCGTGTATATCAGGCAGAAGCCTGTCAGGAACAGGATGATCCAGTTGATCGAAGCGAAATAAAGCGTATATGAGATCTCCGCAAAAAGGGCGCCAAAAGAGACAGCTATCAGGATGTTTGCAAGTATCGCAGAGATAGCCGATATCATCGCCTGAGACAGGCTCTTGCTGAATTCCTCTTTCATGCGGTTGATGGATCTCAAGGTCAGCAGTATGGCGACGATCGCCGCCACGTCGACCGCTATGAACAAAATCCTCGTGATCATAGTCAGAGCCTCCGTTTGTCCAATGTGTCGAATACAGTTACTCTTCTCTCAAGTCGTAGTTCTTGTCCTCATCGATGATCCGGAGCATGATCCCCGCGAAGATGGGGTCGAACTGAGTGCCCATGCCCTCGAGTATCTCCGAGCGCACCTTCTCTCTGGTCATGACCTCGCGGTAGCTTCTCTTGCTTGTCATAGCGTCGTAAGCGTCCGCCACCGCTATGATCCTGGCTTCTTCCGGTATATTCTCGCCGGAGATCCCGTCGGGATACCCTCCTCCGTCGTAGCGCTCGTGATGCCATCTCGCTCCGACCGCGAGCTTCGGCCTCTCCTTGATCCTCTCAAGTATATCTCCGCCTACTACGGGGTGTTTTTTTATCATCTCGTACTCGTCCGGAGTGAGCTTTGTGGGCTTGTTTATGACCTCGTCGGGAACGCCTATCTTGCCGACGTCGTGAAGCAGACCCATCATGTAGATCTCATCCTGCTCGGCCTTTGTGTAGCCCGCTCTTGCAGCTATCATCCTCGCGTATTCGGCAACTCTCGAGGAGTGGCCGTTCGTGTAGGTGTCCTTTGCGTCTATCGCGGTCGCGAGCGCCCCGACCACCTGAAGGTTCATCTCCTCCACCTTTCTTCCGTAGACCCGCTCGTTCTTGTAGCCCAGGAAGTAGAAGAAAGATATGAGGAAGAACGTGATGATCGAGACCATGATGTTGATTGCCAGCTGGAAATAAGTGTCCTCAAAGAGCTCGGAATCGCTCACGACGATCACGGCGTACCACTGCGAGAGGACGGGGCTCACAAAGAGCGCGCAATCATCCTCTCCTATCCTTGTGTCCACCCTGTGATCCTTCGTGTTCCTGATGCTCTCGAGGAGCTCGTCTCCGTACAGATCGGATATGTACTTTCCGCTGTATTCTCCGTCGTGGTGGGCTATGATGAAGCCGTCGTCGTTGACTATCATCCCGTAGCCCTTGCCCGAGATGTTCACCTGCCCTGTTATGTCTCTTATGCGCCCGACCGTGAGATCGAGGCAGACTACGTTCTTTGGCGCGCCTTCTCCCTCGCTGTCGGACAGCTTCTTTGCAAATGTGACCACCACCCGTCCGGTCTGCGCGTCAACATATGGCGAGACTATCACGGGCTCGCCGCCCGCCTCAACGGCAGCCTTGTACCAGTCTCTCTGCTCGGGGTCGTAGTCCTCGGGAGGAGCCCACCCGGAGCCGTCCATATAGATGCCGTCAACAAAGGCGTATATCCCTGTAAAATACTCAAAATACCCTGCCTGGACTCTCGTCTGGTCGGTGAGATACTTGAGTATGTCTTCCTTCGGATTGCCGTTCTGTATCATGAGATCGACGCTGTCCGCTGCCACGCGCATGGTCGTCTCAGCGACCGTAAGGTAGTTTTCTATGTCCGTGGCGGTCGTCTTCACCTTGTTCTCTCCGTCCTCGTATACGCCGACGACTGAGGTGTTGTAGAGTATTGCGTTGTTGTAGACGACTACAAAGACCATCAGCGCGAGCGTGACGATCACGGTGAAGACCAGGTTGAACCTGCTGTGCTTTCCGTCGTCCGCTGTGTTCTTGTTCTGGGTGAAGCGCCTGAGATGCGTCGCTGTGACATACAGTATGGTCAGAACGACAAGCGTCAGCACCGCCGATATAACAAAGAGGTAGGCCACCACATAGCCTTTGTTGAAGAGGCCGTTCTCCGCGGAGACTTTGTTCTTCATCCAAACGGCTATAAAATAGCCTCCTACGCAACCCCCCGTTACGACTATGGACATGAGAACATGTATCAGCACGCGCAGCCTGTTTGTCGACGCGCTTCCCATCGATCCGTCGATGTCCTTCTCGAAGTCTTTTCCCGCGCCGTAAGCGAAGGAAACACACACTGCCGAGGCAAAGAAAGTGAAGTATGTGCCGGGGTTTGCCGCGTCGCTGCTCCAACTGAAGCAGTCTGTAGCCCATGTCACGTATTTGGCTACGAGGTAAATGATGACAAGAAGCGAAAACAGGGGAAAGCTTCTCTCTTCCCTGCTGCTCTTGCGGTAAAAGATGAGGTTTCTTGCGCAGAACACAATGATCGCCGTTGTGATACCCACCTGCCACAGGTTCTTGAAGATCCCGTCGTGGCCGATGAAGAGAAAGAACAGCGGAACGTTCGTCAGGATGGGAATGAGCATGAGCGGATGGAAAAACTTCTTTACATCCTTGCGGCAGTTGATGATGACCGCAAGGTGAAGGAAAACTATCGCCAGATCCCACCCGACGTATGACACGGATTCAAAGACATCGGGACCTGAGCGCATGACAAGTACATAGATCGCACGGTAGTACTCTCCAAGAAAATTCGCTATGAAAAAACCTATCAGGTAGCGGAACTCCGGCCTGGGAGTGTCCGTGTATTTGAAAACACAGTACATAAGCCCTGCTATGGTGCAGAGCACGGACACTATGCTCTCCATGTACTGAAGCGTCATCCGATCATCCCTTTCGGAAAAAAACTATACGTTGTGAACATTGTAACACGAAATCACAAAATACACAACGTATAGCTTAAGTCTAAACATATTCTGTTATGTTGGTTTTAAAACTTCACTGTCTCGGATGATCGTCGGTCACCCTTTTATACCCGTATGGGCAACACCCTCGATGAACTGTTTCTGGAATACCGCAAACAGCACGATCATGGGCACTACGGCCATCAGGGCACCCGCCATGACTGCCGGGAAGTCTGTCAGATACTGTCCCTGCATGAAGGAGAGCGCTGCAGACAGAGTCATCTTCTCGGTCGAAGTGTTGACTACCATAGGCCACATGAGGTCGTTCCATGCGAACCTGAAGGTCAGGATACCGAGAGATACAAGACCCGGTTTTACGAGCGGGAGCATGATGCTCACAAATGCCTTGCCTCTGTTGCAGCCATCTATATAGGCTGCATCCTCAAGTTCCTGAGGGAGCGAGAGGAAGAACTGCCTGAGAAGGAAGGTTCCCATCGCCGAGAAGAGGTTGGGCAGAAACAGCGCGGGAAGCGTGTTTAGGAGCCCAAGGCTGTTGATGATCCTGTACTGGGGAAGTATGAAGAAAGTCCCCGGAACCATCAGCACCGCAAGCGTTGCCGTAAAGAGTACGTTCTTGAACGGAAAATTGATCCTCGCATAAGCGTAACCGGCCATCGAACAGAAAGTCAGCTGCGCTGCTACCGTTACCACAGCGGAAAGGATGGTGTTTAAGTAAATCCTTATGAACGGAAGGCCGTCCAGCACGTGGTTGTAACCGTCGAAGCTCACTACCTTGGGAAAGATGGTGGGTGGCACGCTCATGGCATCCGCGTTCGTCTTGAATGAAGTGAGTATCATCCAGATGAACGGGAAGATCGCGATCACTACTCCGCTGATCAGTACAACATATATGATTATCTTTGATATCTTTGCTTTTGTCTTCATCAGTCGTAGTTCACCCATTTCTTCTGCATCTTCAGCTGGAAGACGGTCAGCGACATGATGATCACGAACAGCAGTACCGCTACAGCAGATGCATAGCCTTTCTGTGAGAATGTAAACGCATATCGGTAGAAATGCATAACAATCGACTGAGTAAACTTGATGGCGATCGACTTCTGGAAGATCATCATGTAGATCTCGCCGAAGATCTGGAAGGTCGAGATGACCAGCATGATCAGCACGTAAAAGATCGTGGGCGTGAGAAGGGGAAGCGTGATCTTCCTGAACTTCTGCCAGCCCGTCGCGCCGTCGATCTCGGCAGCTTCATAATATCCCTTTGAGATGCCCTGGATACCGGCGAGCAGGATGATCATGTAGTATCCGACATTGGTCCAGATAACTACAGAGCTTACGCTCAGAAGGGCAACGTTCTCATCGGACAGCCATCCCACGGGTGAGAGTCCCATCGAAGTGAGAAGTCCGTTCAAGATGCCGTAATCACCGTTGTAGATCCAGCGCCATACCATAGATACGGCAACGGACATGGTGATAGCCGGAAGGAAGTAGATGACACGGAAAACCCCGCGGCCTCTTATCTTGGCGTTCAAAAGGACAGCGATCAACAGAGCGAGGATCAAAGACACGGGAACGATGATCACAACGTACTTGAAAGTGTTCCCGAGAGCTCCCCACATGTCCTCGTCGCCAAACATCTTGGTGTAGTTCTCAAATGCTATGAAACCCTGATCCGTATCAAAGGCTCCGATATTGTGAAAACTGTCACGGATAACCCTGAAGAACGGGTAAAAATAAAATATTATAAGACCAACGGTAACGGGGGCTATCATAAGTAGCCCCCAGAATATCTCGGTCTTTTGTCTGTGAGAGATTTTTTTCACGACCGCGTTACCTCAATTTAGTTGATCATCAGTGCTCCGAAGCAAGAAGCTCGTCCATCTTTGTAGCAATAGCGTCACAAGCATCGTCGAGGGGCTTCTTGAGAGAGAATACCTCGATGAGTTCGTTCCAGATGAGCTCATCCCACTCTGCTGCAGTCTTGGATGTAGGGTAAGGATATGAGCAGTTCATAGCCTCGTCCTTGTAGATTCCCATGTTGAACTCAGGGAATGCCTTGAAGTAGAGGTCAGAGTAATCCTTGTGTGAAGGGATAGCCGCACCTACAGTACCGAGGATCTCATTTGCCTCAGGACCTGCAAGGTACTCACACCAAGCCCATGCCTCATCGGGATACTTCGTCGATGCGGAGATGCAGTTAGCCTTTCCGTGGATAACGGAAACTCTCTTGCCGTTTACAGTGGGAAGGTATGTACAATCGCACTTGCTCTTGAAAGCTGCGTCGCCAGCGAACTCAGCTGCGTTCCAGTCACCTGCGGTGATCATAGCGATCTTGCCTGCCATGAACTGCTGAGAAGCGTTGGTCTCTGTGAGTGAATCCTGAGAAGGTGAATAACCTGCCTCCATAAGGTCAACCCAGCACTTGATACCGTCTCTGGTCTCCTTGAGCGAGAAACCGGACTTTGTTCTGTCTTCGTTCAATACATAGCCGCCGAACATAGGGATCGTGTTGTAGAAACCGCCCTGTGCCTCGTAACCTGCTGCGATGCCGTAAACGCCTGTAGAGGGATCGGTGAGCTGAGCTGCTGCGTTAGCAAGGTCATCCCATGTCCAGTTCTCATTGGGATATGCAAGACCTGCTGCGTCGAAGAGCTCCTTGTTGTACCAAAGGCCGATCGTATCGTAGTCCATAGCTATACCATAGAGCTTGCCGTCTACCGTGTAGAGGTCGATGAGAGCCTCGGGATAGTTCTTAAGATCAAGGCCTGACTTTGCAACAAGATCATCGATAGGCTTTGCAACGCCTGCAGAAGCGTACTTTGCAACGTTGGGTCCGTTGAGATGGAAAACGTCAGCTATAGCGCCGCCCGAAGCAGCTGTCTCAAGCTTTGTCCAGTACTCATCCCATGATGTCTCCTCAAGAACGATCTTGACGCCGGGATTAGCCTTTTCAAACTTCTCTGCGCACTGCTGAAGATAAGGAGTCATTGCGCCGTGCCAGTATGAATAGTGGATCTCTTTTGTACTGCTTCCGCAGCCTGCCAGTGTGGTCAGGATCAGAACCAATACAAGGATTGTTGCTAAAAGCTTTTTCTTCATTTTTTCTTAATCCCCCTTTTTGGTTGTTATGCAACGGATCAGGGCATACTTTCCCCCTCCCGTTTACTAAAATTACGAAACAAGTGTAAACCTATTTACTAAACAATTCTATTGTTTTTTTTAATAATTTTTTACTTATATCTTTGTAAAAATTCACTAATACGCGGGGGAATGACTGTATTATGCGATTTTTGCGTTGACATCCGTTTTGCGTTATATTAGAATCTAAAGATACCGTGTTTACTAAACAAGTGCTTCATCATGACGCCATATCCTTTTTCGTGTATTTCGCGTAGGTGAAAAAAGCCGCCGCGACGATCACACACACTCCCACCACGACTGCTGCCACGCTTACGCTCTTCCCTGAGAGGATCTGTGTCGCATTTGCGTAGCCAAAAGGCCCTGCAAAAAGCACGTCCTCAAGCTTCGGAGAGACTCTCCCCGCGATATCGAACAGATACAGGCCAAGTGCTATACCAAGGCCGGCTCCGATCAGGTTTCTCTTCATGCACGCGGAAAAAGCCGTGCATATCAGACATATCTCGACATTCATCATCATTTGCAGGAGCATGAATCTGATGAAAAGTTCAGTTGCTGTACTCTCGACGATCACACAGAAACCCAGAACGTAGAGGAGACCTGTGACAAGCATAAACCCGACGATCAGCACCATGAGCGATATGAGCTTCGTCGTAACGGCCTTCGTCCTCGAGATAGGGAGCGAGTACAGGAACTCTCCCGTGTGCCCGTCCTCCTCCTTCGACAGGATCGTCGTCGCGGTGACCGCTACAAACATCGCGCTTCCAAGGCTGTGTATCGCCCCGACCTCAGTTGCGAAATACCCCTCTATCGTTCCTATTGAAAGAGTGCTCATGCCAAATGCGTCCGAGAAGGCTCCCATGTTCGAAAAGCTTTCCGCAAGGGAAGCCATGTTTTCCGCCATGCTCGTAAACAGGCTGATGCATATCATGCCCAATGTCCCGACCGCCAGACTCCATATGATAAAACTCTTAAAGCTCTGCCTCAGTTCATGTTTTAAAAGTGTTCTCATCTCAGGTCCTTTCCGCAGGAGGACGAAAGCTCGTCTCCGCCCTGCTCGTCGTTGTAATAGCCCATGAATATCTCGTCTATGGACGGGTCGGTTATGTTCAGTTCGGTCACGTTCTTCCCCGCAAGTTCACCGATCAGGGAATTCATGTCTTTCTTGTACAGCATGTCCACCCTTTCGCCGTCTATCACCGCTGTGACACGCTTGGAGTTTGTGTGGGTGAGCTCCGAGACGCTTCCGCTGCTCACGAGATGCCCCTCCTTCATGATCGCGACGTTCCTGCAGTAGTTCTTCACTTCGGAGAGTACATGAGTCGAGAGCATGCATGTCGCTCCCTCCGCCACATATTCCTGTATGAGTTCAAAGAAGGTGTTCTGCATGAGAGGGTCAAGCCCGCTCGTGGGCTCATCGAAGACAAAGAGCTTCGGCCTGTGCTGCATCGCGCAGATAATGCTCACTTTCTTGCGGTTTCCGAGTGAGAGCTCACCGATCTTTCTTGTCACGTCGACCTTGAGCCGTTCGCAGAGCATCGAGGCCTCCTTCCCGCAGTCGATCCCCCTCATGTCCGCTGCCAGGGAGATTACCTCCCCCACCTTCATCGTGGGGTAGAACATCGCTTCCGAGGGCATATAGCCGATGTTCTTTAAGATCTCGACATGGTCCGTCACCGCGTCTTTTCCGAAGATCTTTATGCTGCCCTCGTAGTTTAGGAAGCCGAGCATCGACCTGATGGTCGTCGATTTGCCTGCTCCGTTCGGTCCGAGGAAGCCGAACACATCACCCTCCTTAACATCAAATGACACTCCCTCCACTCCGCGGTGCTTGCCGTAGCGCTTGGTAAGGCCGTTTATCTCTATAACTCTAGCCATGTCTTTCCTCCTTTTTGTGTGCGGCAGGACTGCCTGTGACTCTTCCTGCCTGTGCTTAGACTATACAGGCAAAACAAAGCGGGAGCAATAGCTGCTCCCGCAAGTAGCACTTATATGACCGTAAGTTGCACAGAAAGTCTCTGCACACCTCAGACGGTTTCTTTTCGTGTGATATAAGGACCGCCGCTTTTACCCCCGGTCTTCTTCCGAAAGGTCCTCCTCGGCCTCGTCCTCATCCCTGTCAGGCCTTGCCTTGAAAAGCTCGAGTTCCCTGTTGAGCTCCTTGTCGTCTATCCTCCGCTTCGTCCGATATACGAGGATCACGCACACGTACAGTACAATGACATAGGCAAAGAATCCGCATGTCCACGGCACGTCTCTTTCAAACCATTCAAACACGTAGGAAAGCGCAGTGTAGATCACGGTGCACACAGACAGGCCTGCGATCTCCCTCGCTCCGAGCCTCCATGCCTCGTCGAAGTTGCCGAAGAGATAGACCTGGACGTATCCCAGGACGTAGCACAGCAGGATCATTTCGCCCATATGCAGTATATCCGCCTGAGATACTCCGCTCACCAGCCTGTATATGCAGTAAAAGACGAGTATCGCAAAGAAGTAGAGGCAGGCCTTGAATTCGATCCCTATCTCCCGTGTGAGATATCTTTCCCAAAGTGAGGTCTTTTTATTCACGTCTGCCACCTCCCTCAAGTCTTCTTCTCAGATCCGACGCGTAGGTCCTGGATATGAGGATGTGCTCTCCGCCCTTCATCGTGGCATCGATCCGGTTTGACGGGAGGCTCTTTAGCTTTTCGATCTTGTCGATGTTGAGTATCATCGACTTGCTGCACCTGAGGAACCTTACATCATCCAGAATCTCTGTCAGCGAGGCAAGTGTCTGACTGAGCCGGATCACCCTGTCTGATGTATACGCAAATGTCCTGTCGTCGACCGACTCGATATACAGTATGTCGCGCGCAGGAAACCTGACGGTCGCATCCTCGACGCGGCCCGCGAGAGTGAGGCTGTTGCCTTTTAAAAACCCTATCACTCTCTCCACCTCCGGCGTGAGCTCATCATATGTCACCACGACCTCGGGCTCGGCACCCTTTGATTGTCTGATCCTGAGCTTCATGGCTGCCCTCCGCGTCTTACAGCACGTTGTTTTTAAAATGGAGCGGCTTTCTCTTCACAAACTCGCCGAAACCGGGCTTGCCCACGAACTTTCCGTCCTTGTACACGACAGTGCCGCGCACCATCGTCATCACGGGGTATCCCTTGAGCTTCGTGCCTTCCCAGATCGTATAGTCCACGTTTGAATGCATGTTCTTTTTAGTCACCGTGAACTCTTTCTTCGGGTCGTACAGCACGATGTCCGCGTCGGACCCGGGCTGGATCATACCCTTCTTCGGCGCCAGACCGAACACCTTCGCAACATTTGTCGAGCAAAGCTCCACCGCGCGCTGGAACGTGATCTTGCCCTGATTTGCCTCGCTTAGCATATAGGGGTACATGTTTTCTATGCCCATGCAGCCGTTGGGAGCCTTCGTGAAATCGTCCTTCCCCCACTCCTTCTCGTAGAGCTGTGAAGGACAGTGGTCCGTGGCTATCGTCGTGATCTGCCCGTCCTTTATGGCCTCCCAGAGAGCCGCCTGACTCTTCTTTCCCTTGATCGGCGGCGAGCAGATGAACTTCACCGCGTCATCCCTCTTGTATACGTCGGAAGTGAAATTCAGGTACTGCGGACATGTCTCCGCAAAAATGGGGTATCCGCCCGCCCTCATCCTTCTGTAGAGTTCGACTCCTCCCGCATTTGCGAGATGAACTATATATAGAGGCGCGCCGACTTCCTTCGCAAGGAGCATGATGCGGAAATCCGCCTCCTCCTCGCATTCCTCGGGCCTCGAGAGGTAATGGTGGTAGGGATCGAGCTTTGCCTGCTTCTTGAAATCCGCGACCTTCACGTCGATCATGCCTCTGTTCTCCGCATGCACGGTTATGAGGCCGCCGACCTCCTTCGATCTCTTGAGTACTCTTATGAGGTCTGCGTCTCCGAGACCGAAATCGTAGACCATATAGGTCTTGAAGCTCGGAACACCGTATCTGACGGTATCTGCCATCTCCTCAAGCGACTCGTCGTTCACGTCGCTGATCCCGCCGTGGAAGCAGTAATCCACGCAGGCCTGGGGATCGCACAGGGCTTGCCTGTCCTTGATCATCCCGAGTATGCTGCCGCCCTTTTCCTGCAGAGTATAGTCAAAAACTGTGGTGGTACCGCCGCACGCGGCCGCCATGGTCCCCGACTCGTAGCTGTCGGCGGAGAAAGTCTTGCCGCCCATCATTTCCATCTCAAGATGCGTGTGCGCGTCGATCGCTCCGGGGAGCACGTACAGCCCGGTCGCGTCGATCACCTTCGTGCCCGGAGTGCTGCCCTTGAGCTTCGTTCCGACCGCAGCGATCTTGCTTCCCGACACGAGCACATCTGCCCGCACCGACGAATGCGCATTGATGACATAGCCGTTCTTGATCAACAATTCTTCCACGTAAACCCCTCCTTCTCGTAAACCTTATATTCCGCGGTGCGCGGGCCCGGCCTGCAGGTCAGATGCCCGGACTTCGCGAGCCATCTTAAGGCGTGTCAGCCGCCTTTCCCGCAAATTCTCAGTCGCCCGTAAGAGCGCCCTCCGAGTAGTCGCAGGCGGCGTTCCACAAAAGCCACCCCGTGTAACCCGACTCGTACACTGCCTTCTTCTGGTCAAGGACCTCGTTCTTCCCGTACTCCTTGTGGTATCTGAGCCACGACGCCGTGAAATCCTGCAGCCACGGCCTGACCTGTGCCTTGTTCTCATCCGTAGGCATAGTCGAGAGCACCTTTTTCGAGTCGCCCATCGCGCCCGAAACCAGCTCGTAGGGATGGAGATCCGGGTGATCCAGGTTGTAGTAACCGTCACCGTAGTGTGAAGGGTAGACCATCGGGCAAATGTAGTCGAGATAGCTGGCCATTTGCCTGTAACTCTGGCCTACGATCTTCGCGTCGAGCTGACTGCTGATGATCGCGCCGTACACGTCGCACGAGACGAAGACACCCATGGGCTTCAAGGTCTCGCACATCCTCTTGATACCGGCGGTTATGACATCGATCCTCGACATCTCCTCGACATCCTCGCCAAAGTCGACGTCCTTCATGCCGCCCTCGGAAGAGAACCTTATATAATCGAAATTGATCTCGTTGAAGCCTGCCTCCGCGGTCTTTACCGCCACCTGCTCGAGGTAATCCCAGACTTCCTTCTTGTAGGGGTTGACCCACGCTGCCCCGCTCCTGTCCCTGAAGATCGTGCCGCTCTTGGTCTTCAGCGCGAGCTCCGGCCTCTCCTCAGCCAGTTTGGGATCCATCAGAGACACGATACGCCCTATCAGGTAGATCCCGTGCTCCTTGCAGGTCTTTACGAGTCCGTCGATGTCCGCGATCACGCGCGTGGTCGCTCCGATCGCCTTCGCCTCGTCATAGTCCATGTCAAATGTGATGATCCCCTTGTCTGTCTTTATGTCCAGGACGATCGTGTTGAGCTCCGTTCTGTCGACCAGATCTATCGCCTTGCTCATGTTTCTCTCCGCAAATGCGGGTGAGACATATATACCCTTTGAATCGATCCGCTCTCTCTTGTCGTCAAAATCTGCCATCCATACCTCGGGCTCAAACGGCGAGAGGTCCGGCTCCGCATCATCAGAGTTGGCATACCACATGCCAAAAGGCCCGGCCTGCGTCACTCCCTCCTCCGTGAGAGCTGCGGTGACGGCCGCGCCACTTGCGGCCTCCGGCCCCTGTTCGGGCGGCGTCTCCTCCTCACCCACCTGAACGGGGTTGTTCCTGTTTTCAAAATACTTTATGCCGAAGTAGACTCCGAAGCCCAAACCCGCGGCTATGAGCGCCACACAGACAATGTATATCGCTATCGTCAGCCCCGAGCGACGTACATTCTTCCTGTAGCTGATGTACATATCTTTCTTTCGCATGTCCTGTTTCTCTTTTCTGTCTCTTACGTTACACCCTTTTTTGTTCTGCTTTGGCTACCGCCTGGGATCCACGATTATATCGCAGTT
>JAGDDC010000120.1 GCA_017958245.1 Lachnospiraceae bacterium | reverse complement strand
TCTTGCATTCCTCAATGTAGCGCTCAGAGATCACGGACGAAGGAACGCCCTCCTCCTGGGCCTTTTTGATGATCTTGTCGTCCACGTCCGTGAAGTTGGACACGAAGTTCACCCTGTAGCCCTTGTACTCAAGGAACCTCCTGACCGTGTCAAAGACCACCACGGGGCGCGCGTTTCCTATATGTATGTAGTTGTAGACCGTCGGGCCGCACACATACATGCGCACCTTGCCCTCCTCGATAGGTTTAAAATCCTCCTTGCTCTGAGTGAGCGTGTTGTATATTCTGATCATGCTTTCCTTCCTCTTCCTTTCCTTCCATCCATATCTGTCAAATGATCCCGCCTTCCGCGTTCTCATGTTCAGTCTTTCGTCCCTGCCGCCATGCCTTCCGCGCGCTCAAGCTCCGCGACACTCTCATACACCTCTCCGAGACGGAAGTCGGAGCCTTCCTTTACGAACAGACACACATCGCCCAGCGGCATCTCAACATACCTGTGACCCGCATCCGCAGGCTCCTCGCTCACGACCTCTGCCCCTCTGATCCTCAGCATCTTCATGGGCTCGGGCAGGTAGACTACACGCCCCGTCGCGTTCTGCTCGCACACCGGCGCTATCATGACGCCGTCACCGACCAGCAGCTGGTCCTCCGTGCGCCTCGCGACCTCATCCCGCGGATACTCAAAGCCGAGCGGCTTGAACATCATAAGCCCCTCCCTGCATGCCTTCACGTAGGTCTCGTAGAGCCAGGGTATGAGCCTGTAGCGCAGTCTTATGAGGTCTCTCATGATCTCTGCCGACCCGAACCTGTAGACCTCCTGCTCGCGCGACCACTTCTCCGAGTGGTTCCTCATGAGGGGCGTGAACACCGCAAATGACAGCCACCTGATCAACAGATCCTCGGTCGTATCGTCACCGAACCCTCCGATGTCGGCACCTGTATATAGGAAGCCGCACATGTTGAGCGACGCGGTCATACAGACGGACAGCTTAAGCTGAGACCACCACGATCTGTTGTCGCCCTGCCAGATACCCGCGTACCTGTGCAGTCCTATGTATGAGGCCCTCGAGAAGAGCAGGGGAGGATCCTTCCTGTACCGCTCAGCCCCTCCCGGCTGTTCGAGCATATACCCTGCGATGCCCTCAGCCGCAGCCTTTGTCATATAGAAGCCGTAGAGGTTGTGAACCTCGTCGTGTCTGTAGCGCTTCCCCCTGTAATTGTGGTAGAAGCTTTTGTAGTCTTCCTCGTTGTTTGAGAGCGACGTCGCAAGTTCCCTGAACTTGAAGAACCCCTCGAGTCCAAGCTCCTGTGTGCTCATTTCCGCCAGCTCGCCCGCCACTCTTTTCAGGTTTTTCTTTGAGTAGAACATGGCGGGTTCGTTCATGTCGTTCCAAAAGCCGTCTATGCCCAGATCGAGCAGCGCGCGGTACTTGTCTCCAAACCACTCTGCGGCCTTCTCATCGAGCACATCCGGGAGACACGAGATGCCCGGCCACACGCCGAACTCATAGTCCTCCCCGTCCTCATCCTTGCAGAAAAAGCCCTTGTCGCGCCCTTCTTCATATACGGGATACCCTTCTTCCTTCTTGATGCCCGCGTCGATTATCGGCACGAGGTGTATCCCGAGTCCGCGCATTTCACACGCAAGACCCTTCAGGTCCGGGAAAGCCTCCCCTCCGACCGTGAAGTCCTTGTAGTGGTCCATATAGTCGATGTCGAGGTAGATCGCATCGAGCGGTATGTGGTTCTCCCTGTGGCGCCTCGCGACCTCTCTTATGTCCTTCTCGTCCCTGTAGCCCCATCTGCTCTGGCCGTAGCCGAAAGCCCATTTCGGAGCTATATAGCTCATGCCTATGAGTCTGCGGAACTGCTTGACCACGCTCTCGGCAGGCTTCTCTTCGTCCGAGGGGGTTATCGTGTAGAGCTTGAATGCGCCCGACGCGACGCTTATCGTCATCACGCCGTGTTCCGTGTATCCCACGTCAAATGTTGCTCTCGAAGGAGTGTCGACAAAGAGCCCGAGTTCGGTCTTTCCGCTTATCACCACGAAGTTGTGCGCCCCGTAGAGCGAATGCTTGCCCTCCGTGTGTCTCGAGTCGTCGGTGCAGTCGCTTATGTA
>JAGDDC010000119.1 GCA_017958245.1 Lachnospiraceae bacterium | reverse complement strand
TTTGAGTTTTTTCAATTTCCGATGTCTTCAGGACCTCATTTACTGCTCCCATGACATCGGGATTTGAGTTTTTTTGATTTCCGATGTATTAAGGACCTCATTTCCTGCTCCCATAACATCGGGATTTGAGTTTTTTCAATTTCCGGTGTCTTCAGGACCTCATTTCCTGCTCTCATAACATCGGGATTTGAGTTTTTTTGATTTCCGATGTCTTCAGGACCCCTATCGCCCTTTCCGGGGCACAGCTACACTTGCTTCCTTCCCCGCCGGGGCGATGCGAACCTGCCGCAGAACCGGCTACAAACCGGCTGCAAACCGACTACGAACCGGCCGGCACAGCTACACTCGCCTTCCTTCCGACCCGGGGTGGCTACAACCTGGCCGCAGAAGCCGTCCGACCCCCTAACCCTCTCCTTAGTTCTTCTTCCAGCTCTTATAGTAGAACAGGAGCAGGATGGGGAAGAGCTCGAGCCTTCCGGCGAGCATATCGAACATCAGCACGAACTTGGAGAAGATCGAATATGCCGCGTAATTGGCAGTCGGTCCGACCGCCTCGAGTCCGGGTCCCATGTTTCCGAGCATCGAGATGACCGCCGAAGAGTTGGTCGTCATGCTGAAGCCGTCCACGCTGATCAGCAGGATCGAAGCTCCCATCAGCACAAAGTAGAGAACTATGAAAGACTTCGTCGATCTCACGACCTCGTGCGTCACTGCCTTGCCGTCAAGCGTGACCTTGCGCACAGATCTCGGGTGGATGAGCATCTTGAGCTCTTTGCCGAGCGATTTGAACGCGATGATGATCCTCGACACCTTGATACCGCCGCCCGTGCTGCCGGCGCAGGCTCCGATAAACATGAGCAGGATCAGCAGCATCTTAGAGAACACAGGCCACAGGTTAAAGTCTGAGATCGAGAATCCGGTCGATGTCATGAGCGATCCGACATGGAAGAAGACGTGCCTGAAGGTCTCCTCCGAGGTAGAGAACATGTCTCTCGTGTTTATAAAGATCGCTATGGTAGCGACCGCGATGATCGCGAGATATACCCTGACCTCCTCAAGCTTGAAGGCCTGTTTGAACTTCTTTCTAAGTATCAGGAAATACGCGGAATAATTGACACCGCTCAGGATCATAAAGATCGTGATGGTGTACTGGATCGCGGGCGAATAGCTCGCAAGTCCGTCGTTCTTGACTCCGAAACCGCCGGTGCCGACCGTTCCGAAGGTGAGCATCAGGGAATCGTCGACCTTGAGCCCGAAAATGACGAGCAAAACAGCTTCCACGATCGTGATACCGATATAGATGGCGTAAAGGATCTTCGCAGTATCCTTGACCTTGGGAACCAGCCTGTCAACCGAAGGACCGGGGCTCTCCGCCTTCATGAGGTTCATGTTCGGGCTTCCGAGCAGAGGCATGATCGCCATGACAAAGACAAACACGCCCATACCACCGATCCAGTGGGTAAAGCTCCTCCAGAAGAGGTTCGCGCGGCTCAGCCCTTCGACGTTGTTCAAGATCGAAGCTCCGGTCGTGGTAAAGCCCGATATCGTCTCAAAAAGCGCGTCCACATAGCTTGGTATATCTCCCGTCACGACAAATGGCACCGCTCCGACGGCACTCAGGACGATCCATCCGAGCGCCACACTCACGAAGCCTTCCCTCGCATACAGGTTCTTGTTCGTGAGCTTCCTGTGCGACATGAGAAATCCCACGAGAAAGCTTCCCGCCGCTACCGCGACATAGACGAGCGCGTCGCCCTCGCCGTATATGGCGCCTACTATCGCAGGCAGGCAAAGAAATCCCGCCTCAAACCTGAGGATAAATCCCAGTATGTAGACTATCATTTGGTAATTCATATATCAGACCTCGCCCCAGTTATCCGCCCGGCAATTCACATACTCATTCCCTGCCCGACGTATCCTACCGGCAATTCACACAAACCCCTGCCCGGCTTATCCACCCGGCAATTCACACAACCCCCTGCCCGGCTCATCTCGCCCGGGTCACCCTTCCGCCAGGATATCCGTGATGTTTTGCACTCTGTAGCCCGCGGCCACGATGATCACGTTGTCGCCGACCTTGATCGTATCTTTACCGCCGGGGATAATGACCTTTCCGCCGCGGTTTATGCAGCACACGATCGTGCCGTGCTTGAGCTTCAGAGTCTCAAAGGGTATGTCTGTCACACCCGACTGTTCCTTCACCTGGAACTCCATCGCCTCGGCGTCGCCGTCCGAGAGCATATAGAGGTACTCCATGCTCCCTCCGATCGAGGCCTGCATGGATCTCGCAAACTGAACTATATAATCCGCCGTGAGCATCTTCGGGTAAACTATCGTCTCGAGAGCAAGCTGATCTGCCAGTCCCGTGAGCTTCATCCTGTTGATCTTCGTCACGACCTTCGCCTTCGAGTTCGACTGCGCGAACAGCGAGAGGATCAGGTTCTCCTCGTCCATATCGGTGAGGGCGATGAAACCGTCCGCCTTCTCGAGTCCCTCCTCGAGGAGCAACGTCTGGTCCGTGCCGTCCCCGTAGATTATATCCGCGCCGGGAAGGAGCGTCGTGAGCTCCTCGCACCGCTGCTTGCTGATCTCTATTATCTTGACCGCGATCCCCGCGTCCATCAGGCCCTTGGCAAGATAGTAGGATATCTTGCCTCCGCCGACGAGGATCACGTTGTCGACATGTCTTGTCTCAAGGCCCAGATGCTTGAAGAACTTCTGCGCCTGCGAAGTCTCCGCGACCACCGCGATCTGGTCACCCTCCTCAAAGGTAAAATCGCCTCTCGGTATGATGACCTCGCCCTTTCTCATCGCAAGGCAGACCAGGACTCTCGCCTTGAACTTCATCCTCATCTCGACGAGACTCATGCCTATCGCCACAGATCCGGGCTTTATGGTGAAATGGATCAGCTCCACCTTGCCCTTTGAGAAGGTCTCGATCTTCGTCGCAGACGGGAACCTGAAGATCCTCGTCATCTCCGCCGCAGAAGCCATCTCGGGGTTGATGATCATCGCGAGCCCAAACTCGCGCTTTAGGAAATCCACCTCCGAGTTGTACACATATCCGCGCACCCTGGCGATCGTCCTGCAGTTGCGCCCCTTCTTCGCGATAGCACATATCAGAAGGTTCTGCTCGTCGGACCCGGTCACGGCTATCAGGAGATCCGTCCTGTCGAGCCCGGCCTCCTGGAGCGTCGCAAAGCTCACCCCGTTGCCTATGAAGCCCATGACATCGAGATCACTCGTCACCCTCGTGACTGTCAGGGGGTCCTTGTCGATCACACAGACGTTGTGCCCCTCTATGGTCAGTCTCTCGGCAAGCGTAAAGCCAACCTTTCCGCAGCCTACTATGATTATCTCCATGCCTTGCACCTTTCTTTTGCAAATGATTCTTTAAGCCTTTACACCTCGAGCTCTACGCTTTTCCGCTCTTTCTCCTGATGAAATCGCAGACATCGCCCACGGTTTCAAGCCTTACCTCCTCGTCGCCGAACTGGACTCCGAAC
>JAGDDC010000118.1 GCA_017958245.1 Lachnospiraceae bacterium | reverse complement strand
TACGTGCTCGAGTGCGCCGTGACCGCTGCGCCCGACGAGGTGAGAGGCCAGGTTGTCAAGGCGACCATCGTTCTCACCAAGGGGACTGTGGGTACGGACGAGCTCAAGAAGGAGATCCAGAACTACGTGAAGACTCACACTGCTCCCTACAAGTACCCCAGGATCGTCGAGTTCGTGGACGATCTGCCCAAGACTATCAGCGGCAAGATAAAGAGAGTGGAGCTCAGATCCAGATAAAATGACTTTTTAAACGCCTCGGCAGATGCTGTCGGGGCATTCTTTTAACAGTTTTGTATAAAAAGTGGTTGTAATGTACGCCTATGTTTAGTAAAATAGTCAAGGAAATCGTTTCTTATGGGAGAAAAGCTTGAGAGTTTTGCCTTCAAGCTTTCGTTGATGCCGTTGCAGGCACGACATCGACGGGTTTAGCCTGCGTTAAGGTAAGTACTATGAACACATACAAGAGCGAACAGATTCGTAACGTTGCCGTGTTAGGCCACGGTAGCTGTGGCAAGACCACGCTGGTCGAAGCCATGGCGTACACCACCGGTATCATCAATCGTCAGGGCCGCGTAGAGGATGGATCGACCATCAGCGACTATGACAAGGAAGAGCAGAAGAGACAGTTCTCGATCAGCACGTCTCTCGTACCGATCGAGTTTGAGGGAGTCAAGTTTAATTTCCTCGATACCCCCGGATACTTTGATTTCGTGGGCGAGGTTGAGGAGGCTTTGGACGCTGCCGGAGCCGCAGTTATCGTTGTTTCTGCAAAGAGCGGCGTTGAAGTCGGAACGATCAAGGCATGGGAGATGTGCGAGAAGCGTCATTTGCCCCGCATGATCTTCGTCACGGGCATGGACGATCCCAACGCAAACTTTGAGAGCGTTGTGGACCGCCTTGTAGAGCTCTTCGGACAGAAGATAGCTCCTTTCCACACACCTATCATTGAGAACGAAAAGTACGTCGGATTTGTAAATGTCGTAAAGATGGGCGGAAGAAAGTTCACGAAGATGAGCGATTACACCGAGTGCGATATCCCCGCAGACATCAAGGACGTTGTTGATAAATGCAGGACCGACCTCATCGAGGCTATCGCCGAGACGAGCGAGGACCTTATGAACAAGTATTTTGACGGCGAAGAGTTCACACAGGAGGAGATCTCCAAGGCTCTTCACGGTAGTGTATTTGAGGGAGATATAGTTCCCGTTCTTGCGGGCGCGCCCATCAACCAGCAGGGCACGACGATGCTCCTCAACGCTATCAAGTCGTACTTCCCCTCACCCCTCAACCACAAGGTTGTAGGAAAGAACGCGAAGGACGACACTCCTTTCGAGGCAAACTACGACGAGAGCAAGCCTTTCACCGCGAAGGTCTTCAAGACTATCGTCGATCCTTTCATCGGAAAGTACTCACTCGTGAAGGTATGCTCGGGCGTATTGAAGAGCGACAGCATGATCTACAACGCTGACAAGGACGCAGAGGAGAAGCTTTCGAGACTCTACGTGCTCCGCGGCAAGGAGCCTATCGAAGTGAAGGAGCTCCATCCCGGAGATATAGGCGCTATCGGCAAGCTCGCGAGCGCAGCTACGGGAGATACGCTCTCCACCAAGGCAAACCCTGTTGTCTTCGACAGACCTGAGTATTCGACACCTTACGCTTGCATGGCTTTCGCCACCAAGAACAAGGGCGATGACGACAAGGTTTCGCAGGCTCTCTCCAAGCTCATGGACGAGGACAAGACCCTCAAGATGGTCAACGACAAGGAGAACCGCCAGATGCTGCTCTACGGTATCGGCGAACAGCAGATCGACGTTACTGCGAGCAAGCTCCTTTCGAGATACAAAGTAGAAATAGAGCTCAAGAAGCCCAGAGTTGCTTACCGCGAGACTATCCGCAAGATGGTCGAGAAGCAGGGCAAGCACAAGAAGCAGTCCGGCGGACACGGACAGTACGGCGACGTTCATATCCGTTTCCAGCCTTCGGGCGATATGGAGAAGGCTTACGTCTTCGACGAAGAAGTTGTCGGCGGTGTTGTTCCGAAGAACTTCTTCCCCGCTGTTGAGAAGGGTATCGCAGAGTCTGTACTCGCAGGACCTCTCGCAGGCTATCCCGTTGTAGGACTCCGCGCTACGCTGTTCTACGGATCATACCATCCGGTAGACTCTTCGGAGCAGGCCTTCAAGATGGCTGCAAAGCTCGCTTTCAAGGCTGCGTTCAACGATCCCAAGGAGAACTGTTCACCTGTACTCCTTGAGCCCATTGCTTCGATGAAGGTTGTCGTTCCCGACAAGTTCTCCGGTGATATCATGGGTGACTTAAACAAGAGAAGAGGCCGCGTGCTCGGCATGAACCCGATCGTAGGCGGCAAGCAGGAGATCGTGGCTGACGTTCCTATGTCGGAGCTCTTCGGATATTCGACAGATCTTCGCTCGATGACCGTCTGTATCTGTTAGTATTCATATGTACTCGACAGATATGAGCAGGCG
>JAGDDC010000117.1 GCA_017958245.1 Lachnospiraceae bacterium | reverse complement strand
GGCGGCAGCGATCGACGAGAACGGCTGGCTCCACACGGGAGATATAGCAAGGCGTACCCCTGAGGGGTATTTCAAGATCACCGGAAGGCTCAAGGACATGATCATCCGCGGCGGCGAGAACATCTACCCCAAGGAGATCGAGGAGTTCATCTACACCCACGAGAAGGTCAAGGACGTGCAGGTGATCGGCGTGCCCGACAAGCAGTACGGCGAGGAGATCATGGCGGTAGTCATCCTGAAGGAGGGCGAGACCATGACGGAGGATGAGCTCAAGGACTATGTCCGCACTCATATGGCAAAGCACAAGGTTCCCCGCTACGTGGACTTCGTGGAGGAGTTCCCGATGAACGCGGCGGGCAAGATCCTCAAGTACAAGATGCGTGAGGCGGCTGTCGAGAAGCTCGGACTTCAGGACGCGAGCAGGATCGTTACGGCCTGATTGTTAAAACAGGATTTAAAAAGGCATGAGTCATCATGCCTTTTTATTACGGCCGGGGCAAGGCTACCATAGTAGAACGTAGAAAACACTGCGTTTCAGAATTGAAGGGAGGAAGGGGCAAATGATGCTTGGCGACTATCTTCGCGGGCGTTTCGGCTGCAAAGTATACAAGATCTCACTGTCTGCCGGCATGACCTGCCCGACTCTCGACGGCACCGTGGGCACGCGCGGCTGCATATTCTGCCTGAACGGATCGGGGGAGTTTGCACAGGAAGCGAACATGCCGGTGCCTGAACAGATCGCTCTGGCCAAACAAAGGATAGCAAAGAAGGTCCCCCCGGGGACCAAGTACATAGCCTACTTCCAAAGCTACACGAACACTTACGGCGACCTTGACCGGTTTGAGAAGATATACGGGCAGGCGATATCAGACCCCGAGGTCGTGGCTCTCTCGGTCGGGACAAGGCCCGACTGCGTGGGAGACGACGTGATAGAGATGCTTTCGCGTCTCAACCGGCGGAAGCCTGTCTGGGTTGAGCTCGGCCTGCAGACGGTGCACGAGGAGACGGCGCGCTACATAAGGCGGGGATATGAGCTCGGAGTGTACGACGATGCCGTGAGGAGGCTTAGGAACGCAGGGCTTGAGACAATAGTTCACGTGATCTTAGGTCTGCCCGGAGAGAGCGAGGACGACATGGCAGAGACCGTGCGATACGTTGTAAACTCAGGTGTTGACGGCATCAAGCTCCAGCTCCTGCACGTCCTTTCGGGAACGGATCTCGCACAGGATTATGCGAGCGGGAAGTTTGAAGTGATGTCGCTCGACGGGTATGTTGAGACCCTCAAAAAACTGCTCCCCCTGATCCCCGAGAACGTCACGATCCACAGGCTCACAGGCGACGGACCCAAGAGATACCTCGTCGCTCCTCTTTGGAGCGCGGACAAGAAAGCAGTGATAAACAGGCTCAGAAAAGAGGGGATCCTGCGTTAAAAAAACGATTGAAAAATCCTGCTTTTTAGTACATAATCTAGGGTGAGCAGGTATTTTTACGGGAAGGGGTCATTTGGCATGATAAGAGTGTTTGGAAGTGTTTTCGTACTTGAAACTTCACGGACGTCCTACATCTTCAGAGTCATGGAGACGGGGCATTTGGAGCATCTCTACTACGGGAGCAGGATCGAGGTGTCGGAGGGCGATGACCTCACGGCATTGTTTGAGAAGAAAAAGTCGATCCCCGGCACTACCATAGCCTACAGCGAGAACCACGGCGACGTGTCGCTCGAGGACGTGTGCCTTGAGATGTCCGCCTACGGCAAGGGCGATGTGAGAGAGCCCTTTATCTGCGTGGTCCATCCGGACGGCAGCAGGACGTCGGACTTCCTGTACAAGAGCTACGAGATCAGGAAAAAGACCGGGATGAATACCCTTCCTTCGTCGTACGACGAGAAGGGCGAGACGGACGAGCTCGTCATCACCTTGAAGGACAAGTCCTACGACCTGGTACTCGAGCTGATATACAGCACCTTCGACGGGTGCGACGTCATCGCGAGAAGAGCGGTCTTTTTGAACCACTCGAAGGGCGATTGCAGGCTTGAGAGGCTCATGAGCCTCCAGCTCGACCTCGACGTGAACGACTACACCTTCACGAACTTCACGGGAGCCTGGGGAAGAGAGATGGACAGGCACGATTTCCCGTGCCATCAGGGCAGGATCGTGTCGAGCTCGTACACGGGCACATCCAGCAACCGCGCAAATCCCTTTGTGATGCTCCATGAGCCTTATGCCACGGAGGAGAAGGGCGAGTGCTTCGGTTTCAACCTGGTGTACAGCGGGAATCATTTTGAGTGCGCGGAGACTTCGAGCACGGGCAAGCTGAGAGTTCTGACGGGCATCAACCCCGAGGGCTTTGAGTTCTGCATAGAGCCTGACGGGTGCTTCGAGAGCCCGGAGGCTTTCATGACTTTCTCGGACGGCGGCTTCAGACAGATGTCGCTGAACATGCATCATTTCATCAGAGAACATATAGTCAGGGGTACCTGGAAGTACAGGGAGCGCCCCATATTGATAAACAGCTGGGAGGCGGCTTTCTTCAACATCACCGAGAAGAGGCTCACAGACATGGCAAAGAAGGCCTCTGAGGCCGGCATAGAGCTCTTTGTCATGGACGACGGGTGGTTCGGGAACAGAAACGACGACACGAGTTCCCTCGGTGACTGGACGGTCAACAGAAAGAAGCTCCCCGGAGGACTGCTCAGGCTGTCGAACAAGATCCACTCACTCGGCATGAGCTTCGGCATCTGGGTCGAACCCGAGATGGTGAACGAGAAGAGCAGGCTCTTTGAGGCACACCCCGACTGGGCGCTTAAGATCCCCAAGAAGCACCATTCGCTCGGCAGGAACCAGATGGTCCTGGACCTCACGAGGGAGGACGTCAGAAAGTACATCATCGACAGCATGAAGGCTGTTTTCTCGAGCGCAAAGATCGAGTACGTCAAATGGGATATGAACAGGATCTTCACCGACGTGTTCTCGCAGGCTCTCCCCGCAGAGCGCCAGGGCGAGGTCTTCCACCGCTATGTGTGCGGGCTCTACGAGATACTCGGCGAGCTTGTGAAGGAGTTCCCGGACATCCTCTTTGAGGCATGCTCCTCGGGCGGCAACCGCTTCGATCCGGGCATACTCTGCTCCATGCCGCAGATCTGGGCGAGCGACGACACGGACGCCTACGAGCGCGCGAAGATACAGACGGGAGTGAGCTACGGGTACCCGCAGTCGGTATGCGGAAGCCACGTGTCAAACTGCCCTAACATACAGACTCTGAGGACGACGCCCATAGAGACGAGGTTCAACGTCGCGGCTTTCGGGTGCTTCGGCTACGAGCTCAACATAGGAGAGCTCGGAAAGGACGACTTCGAGGCCATCAAGGCTCAGGTCAAGCTCTACAAGACATACAGGAAGACCCTGCAGTTTGGTGACTACTACAGGCTGAATCCCGGGGAGGACACGGATTACTCGAAAGGCTCCTACAGCTACATGGCTGTCTCCGCGGACAGGAAGCAGGCGGTAGGCGTGATCTTAAACGGCTTGACAAGGCCGAACTACACCTACACAAAGTTCAGGGGAGCGGGGCTCGAGCCAGACAAGCTCTACCGTTTCCGGATCCGTCCCTTCAAGTACAGCTGGAGTGAATTGGGAGACCTGATATACATGGTCTCGCCGGTTCATTTGAAGGTCGGATCCCTGAGATACCGCATCGTGGAGAAAAAGATGCGGATGGAGTCCGAGGTCGAGGATTACGTTGTGAGAGGGTCGCTCATAAACAACGCGGGCATCAAGCTCAAGCAGTCCTACGGCGGAACGGGTATGGACTCGGACATGAAGGTCTTCAAGGACTTCTACTCGAGGATGTACCTCATGGACAGGCAGTAAAAGGATCCATCGCACAGTGTGCGTTTAAGGTCATATAATCAAAAGCATCATAAGCTTATAAAACGAAAAAGGAGAGAACCAACATGTTAAGAATGATCGAAGCAGCAAACTACGAAGACTTAAGCCGCAGAGCGGCTGATATCCTCTCGGCGCAGATCGTGCTCAAGCCCGCCTGCGTACTCGGACTCGCAACGGGTTCGACGCCCATCGGCACATATGCAGAGCTCGTAAACAGATACAAGAAGGGTGAGCTTGATTTTTCAAAGGTGACTACGGTCAACCTCGACGAGTACGTAGGTCTTGACGGCACGAACGATCAGAGCTACAGATACTTCATGAACCACAACCTTTTTGATTTTGTAAATGTGAGAAGAGAGTGCACTCACGTTCCCAACGGTATGGCTGAGAACCTCGCAGAGGAAGGCAAGCGCTACGACGAGTTCGTTGAGTCGCTCGGCGGAACGGACATCCAGCTGCTCGGCATCGGACATGACGGACATATAGGCTTCAACGAGCCCGACAGCCGTTTCATCCGCGAGACACACGAGGTAAAGCTTGACGAGAGGACCATCAAGGCCAACGCGAGATTCTTCGAGAGCGAGGACGACGTGCCCAAGACGGCGATCACCATGGGTATGGGTACCATCATGGCGGCAAAGAAGATCCTGCTCATCGCAAATGGCGTTGACAAGAAGGATATCGTGGAGAGAGCGTTCTTCGGACCTATCACTCCCTCGGTTCCCGCATCGATCCTTCAGCTTCATCCCGACACCACAGTCATCTACAACTTCGAATAAGAAGAGGCATCTCTTCATATAGGAAAGTATGCGCAGAAAGACTTTTAGGCTTCTTGTGACCGCCGTCATGGCGTTCATACTGACGGTGCAGGGCTTCGTGCCCCGCGCCGCGAAGGCTTCGGACACACTGGACTTCACCTTTGAGATGACAGGGGGCCAGAGCGAGGCCCGCCTGATCCTTGATATGATCAATTCTGTCAGGACGGGCGGCCAGGCCTGGTACTGGAACCCTGACGATCTGACAAAGACAACGCCCGGTGTTCTTTCTGCGCTCACCTATAACTATGACCTTGAGAGGGTTGCGATGAAGAGGGCGGCGGAGCTCGCCGTGCTATTCAGTCATACGAGACCCTCGGGAAGCTCCTGCTTCACGGCCTACTCCGAGCTCGGCGTGAGCACATCCGGAGTGGCGGAGAACATAGCGAAGGGCTATGGTTCTGTCCGGAGCGTCTTTGACGGCTGGATGGAGGAGGACAAGCCCTACAACGGGCAGGGGCACAGGCGCTCACTTCTTGGAAACTATGCTTCCTTCGGAGTGGGTCACGTCATCTATGAGGGAGTCCACTACTGGGCGCTCGAGCTCTCGGGCAGCTCATACGTCGGGACACCCACTTCTCCCCTCGACCAGAAGACAAGTGTGACCATATCGGTCAGCTCGGACGATATAGACGGGATATACGTGGTCCCCGATCTGTCGGACGGAAGGGCAAGCCTTTTTGACGAGGACGCAGCCGTACTGATAGGCGAAGAGGTCGACTGCCGGTACACTCTGTCAGCAAACTGCGGCGAGACCTTTACGCCTTCGGGATACGGGCTCAGAGTGAACGCCTTCGGGACCGACAGGACCGTGACGGACAGTCCGGGGCTGTCATTTGCCTCGAGCGCACCCGATGTAGTGAGCATATCCGGAAATGAAGTCACCGCCCTCGGCGAGGGAGTTGCAGTGCTTCAGACCTCGTATCTCGGCTATCCGATAAGTCTTCCCGTGATCGTATCCCACGACTACGACGAGGGAGTCATAGAGACTCAGGCGAGCTGTACGGAGCCCGGGACCATAGTCTATACCTGCAAGGGGTGCGGCGATGCCTACGTCGACGTGATCCCCGCGACGGGGCACAAGTATACGGACTACACGGTACCCGCGACCATGGAGGAAGACGGCGCGGTCGGTCTGGTCTGCGAGAACTGCGGACAGACCTCGGACGTAGAGATCATAGAAAAGATCGGTGAGATAAGCCTCAAGGGCACGGTCTTCGCCTTCAGGCCGGGCAAACGCATAAAGCCTGCCGTCACCGCAAATGATGCTTCCGGCGAGACGATCGACCCCTCAAACTACACTGTAAAGTACAAAGGCTACGCGAAGGTCGGAACGGCGAAAGCCACAGTCACCTTCAACGACGTCTTATATTCCGCGACCAAAGAACTCGAGTACGTCATAAACCCGAAGGCCACATCATTTGCGAAGCTGACACCCAAACAGGGCGGGATAGGCTTTAAGTGGACGAGAGTTTTAAAGCAGAACACAGGCTACGAGATCGAGTACTCGACAAAGAAGAGCTTTAAAAAGAGTGAGATCCTCATCATCTCGGACAAGAACAAAAAGACCTTCACTTTGAGGGGGCTTAAGAGAAAGAAGATGTACTATGTGAGGATCAGGACCTTCTGCGTGAAGGACGGAGTGACCTACAGATCGGAGTGGTCGGGGGCGCGCACGGTCAGGACCGGTTGAGTTTGTGTCCCCTTATATAAGAAGAGCTTGCCTTTTTGATGACCTAAAAAAATTTTTCTTCACAAAAAAGAAAAAAAGTATCTAAAAGGTGTTAACTTTTCTTTTTTCCGTCCGATATATATTACAGAACAAGTGGGATGGGTTTCAATGAAACCTTTTTATAGCGGCTTCAAAGGAATGAGGCTTGGAATTAAACGGAGTTAAGGTGGTGAAGAATATGCGTATTGATGCAATGAACAAAGTAAGTCAGCTGTATCAGGCAAACAGGACAAGGAAGACCTCAGGTACCGGCGCTGTGTCAAAGAGTGATAAGGTCGAGATATCAAGGATCGGCAAGGATTTCCAGATCGCTAAGCAGGCTGTTGCGAAGGCTCCCGATGTACGTATGGACAAGGTTGCTTCTCTTAAGGCTGCATTTGCGAACGGCACCTACAACGTAAGCGACGAGGCTCTTGCTGAGAAGATGCTCGACGATTACTTTGATCTTCCGTTCTAGAGAACGGGACTCCAGATGAGAGGAATTGTATGGCAAGCCTGATTGAAGAACTGATCCGGACTATGGATCTGGAAGATGGGATCTACAAGGAACTCATCCCGATTGAAAAAGAGAAGACTAAAGTGATCATAGACAATGACCTCACAGCCCTGCAGGATATTACCGCGAAGGAACAGGAAGTGATCGAGAAGATCAACTCTCTTGAGCGGAAGAGGGAGGAGGTCATTGTGAATATAGGGACTGTTTTGAACAGGGACCCGAAGACTCTGAACGTCAAGACGCTCACGAAGCTGATGGCTGCGCAGCCGGACATCACGAACCGTCTGGCCGTCGTGTACGACTCGCTGAACACCACGGTGAAGAGCCTGATGTCGATCAACGAGCGCAACAGAGTCTTGCTCGAGCAGTCGCTTGAGATGATAGATTTCAACATGAACCTCCTGCAGAGCATGAGATCCGCGCCGGGCATAAGCAACTACGACACGCGCGGAGCCGAACAGGACATGTCCGGTATATACAGGAAGGGGTCATTTGACACAAAACAGTGAGAAGACCGGGAGCCGTCCGTTTGGAACGGCTCTTTTTTTGCGCGACAGATGAGCGCAGATCAAAAAAAAGAAGAGTTGCTTGTAAAGAATCAGAGGGTTTGAGCCGAAAGATATATAGAAGAATCACTTTTTGAAAGTGACATGGAAGAACTGAGAAAGTAAAAAAGACAGAAAAGGAGGAAAGGCATGGGTTTATTTACAGATCTGTCGGTTGGTGTATCGGGACTCAAGGTCAGCCAGCATGGGCTCAACACAGTTGCTCATAACCTTTCCAACGTTGAGACGGAAGGGTTCGTAAGGCAGCAGACACTGCTTAGGAGTTCCCTTTACCAGCTCAGGGGCTATGGTCCTGTTTCTTTCCAGCAGGTAGGTCTCGGTGTTGACACCGAGGAAGTGCGCCAGTGCAGAGACGTGTTCCTCGACAAGGCATACAGACAGGAAGCCGGAAGACAGGGCTTTTATGATTCGCAAAATGATGCGGTGGTTGAGATAGAGAGCATCTTCGGTGAACTTCAGGGAGTGGCCTTCCAGGACAACGTTGAGGAGTTCTGGATATCGCTTCAGGAGCTCTCCAAAGAGCCGGACAGCAGGGTTGCCCAGGCGACGCTCGTTGAGACTGCCGTTAATTTTATGGAGAGATCCAACGAGATCTACGGCCAGCTTAAGAAGTATCAGCTGGATCTGAACACTCAGATCGACAACCAGATCGACCGCATAAACGAGATCGGCGACGAGATCGTGGTCCTCAACTCGAAGATCGCGAAGTGCGAGGCGGGTGGAGTGGAGAACGCCAACGACTACCGCGACAGAAGAAACGCGCTCCTCGACGAGCTCGGGCAGATGGTCAAGATCACCTACAAGGAGAACATGGACCGCAGGGTCACCGTGGACATCGAGGGTGTCCGCTTCGTAAACGACGGCATGTGCTGCCACATGGCGGGCATCACGAAGGCTGAGTATTACGCACAGCACGGCATCGACGAGCCGCTCGATGAGGTATCGGGAGTTCTGATCCCCGTTTGGCCGCATCTCGACAACACTGACGTCTTTGATTTCTCGACGGCGCCCAACGCAGTCAACAAGGCGGACGTCGGAGGCCTCAAGGGAGCCATAGCGGCGAGAGGCCTGTATGTAGGCAAATACACCGACATCCCGATAGAGCCGAAGGAAGAAGACTTCACCGACGAGGAAGGGTATTTTGACGAGTCGGCTTACAAGATCGCTTACGACGTGTTCGAGGAGAACACAAAGGCATATAACTTAAACGTCGAGTCCTCAATAGTGAGGATGACGCAGGCGCAGTTCGACCAGCTGGTACACGGGATCGTGACCATGATCAACGATGCGCTCTGCCCCAACAAGACAGTGACTGTCTCGGCGGGCACGACGATCACCCTCGACAGCGGCGAGGAGTACACCTTCGAAGAAGACACGAAGATCAAGATCTTCGACGAGGAGAACGCTCCTGTGGGCGTTGACTCGGAGGCTACACCCGGCATCGAGCTCTTCGCGAGAAAGTCCGTGAACAGATACATGCAGGCGCAGGATATAACGCTCGCAGACGGCACGGTGCTCGAGGGAGCGAAGATCATGAACTGGGAGGACCCCGAGGACAACTACTCGCTCTACACTTTAGGTGAGCTTGAGGTCAATCCCGAGATACTCGCCAACAAGTCGAAGCTCCCGATCATCTCAAACAAGGGAACGGGTGACTACGACATAGCGATGATCGAGAATCTTTTGAAGACCTGGCAGGAGCCATTTGCAACGCTCTCGCCCAACACGCTCACCCAGTACAACGTCAACGCGTATTATACGGCTTTTACGGGGGCGATAGCAGTGAGAGGCGACGAATACCAGACTCTCTCGAGAAACCAGGAGAGCATGACCAACAGCATAGACAACCAGCGCTGGGGCATCATGGGAGTCTCTTCGGACGACGAGCT
>JAGDDC010000116.1 GCA_017958245.1 Lachnospiraceae bacterium | reverse complement strand
TTAAAACGCAAACACGCGACCCTACGGACCCCCGCCGATCGTGTATTCATATTATAACCATTACTTGACGATAATTCAAGGATTATTTATGTATTTGTAACACTTTCTTCATGTTTTGTAACATAATTGTCTCATCTTGGCAAAGCTTGAATTCTCTGCCTCACCACCTCAAATGCGAGCACTCCCGCAGCCACAGAGGCGTTCAGCGAATCAATGTCGCCCTTCATCGGAATGGACGCGACGAGGTCGCAGTGCTCCTTCACAAGTCTTCCGACTCCGGATCCCTCATTTCCGATCACAAGCCCTATGGGCCCCGTCAGGTTCAGGTCGTACATCCGCTCCCCGTCCATGTCGGCGCATACAAGCCACAGCCCCTGCTCTTTGAGCTCCTCCATGGTCGCAGCAAGGTTAGTCACCTTCGCGACGGGAGTGTAGTTTACCGCGCCCGCGGAGGTCTTTGCGACGGTAGCAGTGAGACCCACGGCCCTGCGCTTCGGTATGATGACCCCGTGTGCTCCCGCGAGGTTGGCTGTCCTTATGATCGCCCCGAGATTGTGCGGATCCTCTATGCCATCGAGTATGAAGACAAAGGGAGGCTCCCCCTTCTGCTTCGCGCTCTCAAGTATGTCGTCGACTTCTGCATACTCGTAGGCCGAAGCGTAGGCTATGACGCCCTGGTGCGCCCCGGTCTGCGACATCTGATCGAGCCGCTGTCTTGTGACAAAGCTTATGATGGTATCGCCCTTCTTGGCCTCGCGGACTATGGTGTGTACCGCTCCGTCCCTGCCGCCCTCGAGCACAAAAAGGCGGTCTACGGTCTTGCCGCTCCTGAAAGCCTCAAGCACGGCGTTCCTGCCTACGATCACCGGCGCCTCATATCTCATATCAAAACCTTTCCTTCCGGTCGGGCCCGGTCATTTGCGATCAGTCCCGATCCTCAAGTCCCATCTTAACAAGCTCCGCTATCCTGTCGATGCGGTCGCTCAGGTAGAGAAAACCCATCAGCGCCTCAAGTCCCGTCGCGATCCTGTAGTCGACTATATCCGCGTTCTTTGCGGCTCGAGAACTCTTCACGTTCCTGCCCCGCCTGAACACCGCCAGTTCCTCCTCGGAGAGTTCCTTCTCTATCTTAAAGAAGAGGTCCTTCTGGGCAGAGGCCCTGACTATTGCGCTTGCCTTTTTGTGCAGCTCGCTCACGTGCGTCAGTCCCTGCCCGAGCAGCATGGTGCGGACCACGAGCTCAAATATGCAGTCTCCCACGTAGGCGAGCGCAAGTCCCGGCATCTGATGCGGATCCTGCTGTTCGAGCGAAAACCTCTCATTTACGACGGAGAGTACGCTCTTTAAGTTGTTCTCTTCCATTTTACGCCTTCCCTGGTGTCCTCGAGCACGATCCCCATCTCAAGGAGCTTCGCCCTGATCTCGTCAGCCGTCTTGAAATCCTTGTTCTTTCTGGCCTCCTGGCGCTTGTTTATCATCTCCTCGATCTCGCTGTCGATCGTCTCCTCGCGTCCACGTATCTCAAGGCCGAGGATCCCCGCAAGAAGACCGATGCTTGCCAGCGCGTATCTTACGAGGCCTGCCGAGCTGTCCTCTGTGACCTTCGTGTTTGCAAGCTTTACCATCTCAAACACTGCAGTGATCGCGTCCGCGGTGTTGAAGTCGTCCTCCATCACCTCGTCAAACTTGGTCCTTAAAGCGTCGAACTCTGCTGCCGTCTCGGCCTCCGCGCCATCGAGGCCCTCATGGGACAGCGTGATACCACCCTTGTAAGTGCCGTCCGCCTCGTACAGATCTGCCTTCAGATCGCTCACATCCACGCCCTTGTTCCCCGCCAGCGCGTCAAGCCTCGAGACCGCGTTCCTGATGCGCTCGAGCGCGTTCTTGTTGGAATCCATGATCTCGGAGCTGAAGTTGATGGGCATCCTGTAGTGGACGCTCAGCAGGAAGAACCTGAGCACCGCGGGCTCGTAGTGAGCCGTGACCTCCCTCACGAGGAAGAAATTGCCCAGAGACTTCGACATCTTCGAACCGTCCACGTTTATAAAAGCATTGTGCATCCAGTAATGCGAGAAATCCTTCCCCGTGCAGCTCTCCGTCTGCGCGATCTCGTTCTCATGGTGCGGGAAGATCAGGTCCTCTCCGCCCGCGTGTATGTCGATCTGGTCGCCGAGGTACTTGCGGCTCATCACGGAGCACTCTATGTGCCATCCGGGCCTTCCGTCGCTCCACGGCGTCTCCCACGAGGGCTCGCCCTCCTTCTTGGGCTTCCAGAGCACGAAATCGAGCGGGTCGTCCTTGTCCTCGTTGACTGCGATCCTCGCGCCGCTCTCGAGGTCGTCTATGTTCTTCTTCGAGAGCTTGCCGTAATCCCTGAAACTCCTGGTCTTGAAGTAGACGTGGCCATTCCTCGCGTAGGCGTGCCCCTTGTCGATCAGCTCGCCGATCATTTCGACCATCCCGCCGATCTCCCTGGTCGCCCTGGGCCTCGTCGTGGGCTCGAGCACGTTGAACCCCTTTGTATCCTCCGCAAATGCGGCTATATACCGTTCGGATATCTCATCGGTCGAAACGCCTTCCTCAACGGCCTTCTTTATGATCTTGTC
>JAGDDC010000115.1 GCA_017958245.1 Lachnospiraceae bacterium | reverse complement strand
TGATATCCGGAGACCTCTTTCACAGGCAGCCGATAATCTCTGAACTCAAAGAGGCGGACAGCGCATTTGGCAGGCTTGAAAAGACGAGAGTCGTGATAATCGGCGGCAACCACGATTATGTGGTGCCCGGAAGCGCTCTCGACAGATTCGAGTGGAGGGACAACGTCTCATTTATCAAGTCGGCGGAGCCCGAGAGGCTGAGATTCGACGACCTCGGCGTGGATGTAGTGGGCTTTTCCTATCACTCGAGGCGAGAATCGGGAGAGAAGGCCGCGAGGCTGTTTGAGTCGAGGCTCACCGGAAGCCACGACCGTATGCCCGGTGACGCGGATGCCTGCGAGGAAGGAGCTCGCACCATCCTTATGCTCCACGGCGGGACGGCTGATGCGTCGCCATTTGACAGGAGGGCTCTTTCGAAGGCTCCTTTCTCGTATGTGGCGCTCGGACACATTCACCTGCGTGAAGAGATCTCAAAGAAGGCACATTTACCCGGATCGCCCGAGCCGCTCGACAGGACGGAGACGGGGGAGCACGGAGTTATATGCGGCACGATAAGTGAGGACGGAGAGGTGAGCACGAGGTTTGTCCCTCTCGCTTCGAGAAGATACCGTGAGGAGACCGTTGAGACAGAGCCCGGAGATACAGGCGTGACACTCGCCTCGAAGCTCAAAGCGTGCATGTCTTCACATGACGCGGAGGACATATATTCCTTCAGGCTCACGGGCTTTCTCGACCCCGACATAGAGCTTGACAGAGACGCGCTGATGACGCTCGGGAACATAGCCTGCATCGAGGATGAGACCACGCCCGACTATGACTTTGAGGAACTTTACCGCGAAAACAGGGACAACATCATACGACTCTACATAGACAGGATGAGGAACAGCGGCCTCCCGGACGAGGTCGCGGACCGCGCCCTCTACCTCGGCGTGGAGGCTTTGATCGCAAACAGCAGGAGATGACAGCAGAGTCCTACTGTTTGTTTTCGGAAAATGATTTGGGTCGGTTTAGATAAAAAATACGGTATTTTTTATCTAAACCGATATTTTTTATGCCATTTTAGATAAAAAATCCTTTGTTTTTTATCTAAAACATGGTATACTATATCGTGAAAGAGAATAGGTATGACAAGAATGACGAGTAAGTGTGTAAATAAGGACATAAGGGGGAACAGTTGATGATAGGAAGAAAAAGAGAAACAGACAGGCTGCAGATGTGCATGGAGGCGGATGAAGCGCAGCTGATTGCTGTTTACGGAAGACGTCGCGTCGGAAAAACATATCTGATCGAGAGTTTTTTCAACGGCAGATTCGATTTTATGCTGACCGGGATCTATGACCAAGCCATGTCTGTTCAGCTTCGAAATTTTGCTACCGAGCTAAGCAATCAAACAGGGCAGCAGTGCAGCGTTCCCGGTGACTGGATGGAAGCATTCGGGATGCTTCGGACTTACCTCAGTGAAAAGAAGTCCTCTGAGAAAATAGTATGCTTCTTTGACGAAATGCCTTGGATGGATACCCAGAAGTCGGATTTTCTCCCTGCTTTCGAGTGGTTCTGGAACGGATGGGGGCATTCTGTGAAAAACCTTGTGTTTGTTGTCTGCGGATCAGCCACGGCATGGATGCTTGAGAACATAGATAAAAACAAAGGCGGGCTATACAGACGTCTCACTTGCCGCATCTATCTCGCTCCGTTTTCACTGTATGAGACTGAACAGTTTTTGGAAGCCGGCGGGATAGAATGGTCGAGGTATGAGATCACACAGTGCTATATGATCATGGGAGGCATACCGTATTACCTGAAACTTCTGGATCCTGCCAAGTCCTTCAGCGCCAATATTGACAACATCTTTTTCAGAAAGCGTGCCGAACTGTGGGATGAATTCTCCTTTTTGTACAGAACGCTTTTCAAGAACAGCGAAAAATACGTGGCTATAGCTGCGGCTCTCAGCACAAAGCGTTCAGGAATGACGCGTGAGGAGATCATAGCGCAGACGGGACTGCCGGGCAACGGGGTGTTGACCGCAATGCTTGAGAACCTTGAGTATTCCGGATTCATAAGGATCGAGGATAAGTTTGGCTCAAAAAAGAAAGTATATCAGCTATCCGACTATTATTCGTGCTTTTATTTCCGCTTTATCAAGGATAACTACGGAACAGACGAACACTTCTGGACAAACTCTTATGAAAGCCCTGCGAAGACTGCGTGGGCAGGGCTTACATTTGAACAGATCTGCAAGGATCATATATCTCAGATAAAACAAAAGATCGGGATCTCGGGAGTGCGTTCGGCCATATCATCATGGAGCTGCAAGGGAGATGAAGAAAAGTCCGGAGCCCAGATAGATCTGCTGATAGACAGAGGCGACAAGGTAACAAACATATGTGAGATCAAGTATTCGTCAAATGAGTATGAGATAGACAAGGATTATGACTTGTCGCTGAGAAACAAGATCGGTGCATTTGTAAGGGAAACCGGGACAAAGCATACGATCCAGGTTACGATGATAACTACTTATGGGGTGAAAAAAGGTAAATACAGCGGGATCGTAAACAACCAGGTGACTATAGATGATCTCTTTCGGGACATGAGTGAATCCTGATTGATGTCTGTTGAAAAGAACAAAGAACAATGCATTTGATCGGAGGTACACTTATGTCCGTCACACCTGAAAACGGCGGCGAATTTGCTGAGCAGATGAACCAAGGGGACGGGGTTAGGGGGTCATTTTATTCTTCCGAAAGAAAAATGACCCTTTGACCCCGTCCCCCTGGGTTCGACCCCGTCCCCCTGGGTTCTTTGAGTGTCAGATATGAGATGATAAATGACAGTGAGGGGAAAGTTGTCTGCGCAGAGGCGCATCTTTGCTGGGAGCATGGGCAGTACGGCAGGATCTACCCGCCTCTTGCGGTTGAGATCGCGAAGGAGAGCGGGAACCTATATGAGCTCGAGACGCTGATCATCGAGAAGGCAGTCGGTGAGTCCCGGGAAATGAGGAAGCGTTACGGAGAGGGGTTCGTGCTCTATGTATACTCGACGTTGTCCACTTTCTGCGACGGGAGGTTTGCAGCCTTCCTGCAGAGCATGGCTGACCGCTGCAAGCTGAAGGCCGGGAACGTCTGCATCAGGGTTACCGGCGAGACGGAACTCCTGCCCGCAGACAGATTCAGCGAGCTCGCAGACCGGGCCCGGATATACGGATATACAGTCACCCGGGAGGAGCGCGATGAGTATTCCGCGCAGGAACACTCCGAACCGGCGGTTGACAAGGATGAACAGATCGGGCAATAATTGAAGCGATGAGTATAAGGAGGGGAGGAGAAGATATGAAAAACAGGATCATGAAGGTGCTCGTAGTCATGCTGATAACCACTGTAACAATGAGTCTGCTGCCTGTGTGGGGAGGGCGGACAGGCCGCGGTGTTGAAGCAAAAGCAGATGTCTCAACAGTTTCTTTTGATGAGACGACAGGGACGCTTACTCTTAAGAAGGGCAATGTAATCAAAGACGATGTTACGGCTTTTAAAGACGATTCCAGAGTTCAAAGGGTCGAGGCAGAAGCCGGGGCGGTGTTGCCTGCGGATTGTTCGGGACTCTTTGAACAATTTAATGCCCTGGTAATCGATCTGAGAGGGGCCGACACGAGCAGAGTGACCGATATGTCGGAGATGTTTTCTGAGTGCAGAGCTCTCCGAACACTGG
>JAGDDC010000114.1 GCA_017958245.1 Lachnospiraceae bacterium | reverse complement strand
CCCGATGTCCTTGAGGAGAAGCTTTTCTCGTGCGGTTTCGAGGTTGAGGAAAAATATGAGGTCGGAAAAGACATCAGCAAAGTTGTTGTCGGTCTGGTTCAGACCTGTGAGCCCATCGAGGGCACCCACCTCCACGTATGCAACGTAGACACGGGATCGGAGACTGTTCAGATCTGCTGCGGCGCGGACAACGTGCGCGCAGGGAAGAAATTCCCCGTTGCCAAGGTCGGTGCCACAGTTTACGCGACAGCGAAGGATCACAAGACGGTCGAGGGCGTCGCAACGATAAATGCGGGCAAGCTCCGCGGATATGACTCATTTGGCATGCTCTGCTCGGGAACCGAGCTCGGAGTGAGCGAGGATATGTACCCCGGCGCAGGCTACAATGGACTGCTCGAGCTCCCCGACGACGCTGAGGTCGGAGCGGACATCAAGCCCCTCTTGGGCCTCGACGACTGGATCTTCGATGTCTCGATCACCGCGAACAGACCCGACTGCCAGAGCATTTTCGGGCTTGCGAGAGAGGTCGCGGCTATCCTTGAGCTGCCCTTAAAAGAGCCCGCGCTCGACTATCACGAGTCCGGCAAGACTATAGATTTCAACATCACCGTGGATGCACCCGAGATCTGCCCCCGCTATGTGGGTCACTACGTATCGGACGTGAAGATAGCGCCCTCGCCTCAGTGGATGAAGAGGAGACTTGCGCTCGTCGGATGCTCTGCGATCTCCAACATGGTCGATATCACCAACTATGTGTTAAAAGAGCTCGGACAGCCCATGCACGCCTTCGATTTCGCATATCTTGAGGGAAATGCGATCAACGTGCGCTGCGCGGGCGACGGCGAGAAGATAGTGACTCTCGATGAGAAAGAGTTCACGCTAAACCATGAGAACCTCGTCATCTGCGATGGAAAGAAGCCCGTGGCACTCGCAGGCATCATGGGAGGCTTGAACTCCGAGATCCTCGACACCACGCAGGCTGTCATGTTTGAGTCGGCGGCATTTGCGTGTGACAACATAAGAAAGAGCTCGAGATCGCTCGGACAGGTTTCGGATTCGAGCGCCCGTTTCTCGAAGGGCGTTGACGAGTACACGACGGTCATGGCAATGAAGCGCGCATTGCACCTCGTTGAGGAGCTCGGCTGCGGCACCGTGTCCTCCACGCATTTCGACGTGAACTCCGGCAACTCTACCGAGCCGAAGGAGCTCGACGTGAGCGTTGCCAAGGTAAATGAAGTGCTCGGCATCAAAGTTCCGGACGCAGACATCGTGAGGATCTTAAAGAACTTAAGCTTCAGTCCCGTCCTCGAGGGTGACGATCTGAAGCTCATGATCCCCGCATACCGCTCGGATATGGAGACTTATCAGGATGTGGCGGAGGAAGTGATCCGCGAATACGGCTACGACCACATCGTGCCCACCTTCATCCCCACCGCTCAGGTCACAAGCGGCGGAAACAACTTAAGACAGAAATCGGAGCTCAAGGTCAAGAACGCTCTCTGCGCGGCGGGAGCTTACGAAGGCATACATTATTCGTTCTTCTCGCCCTCCGACCTCGATCTTCTGAGGCTTCCCGAGGATGCGCCGGAACGCAGGGCGATCAAGATCCTGAATCCGATCAATATCGACCTCTCGCTCATGCGCACGACGCTTGCGCCGCAAATGATCGCGGCTATGGCAAGAAACCAGAAGAGGGGCATACTCTCGGGACGCATCTTCGAGCTTGGAAACCGCTTCATCGCAAAGGAGCTGCCACTTGTCGATTACCCGACTGAGGCGGAGACTGTGTGCATCGGCGTGTTTGGCGAAAACGAGAGCTTCTTCACGCTCAAGGGCGTAGCGGAGGCCGTGGCGGATGCGCTCGACGTGGAGTTTGAGTACGAGGCTTCGACAAAGCCCTTCCTCCATCCTTACAGGACTGCGAAGATCATTTGCGCCGGCGAGGAGGTGGGCTACATCGGACAGCTTCTCTACGAGATCGCTGACGATACCGACATGAGGGTTCCCGCGTACGTCGGGGAGATCGATCTTCATGCGCTGTCAAAGTATTACGGAAAGAGCAGGAGATTCACTCCCATCCCTAAGTTCGCGGAGGAGACGAGGGACCTGTGCTTTGTCATGGACAAGACGGTCACCTGCGCTCAGGTCGAGAAGATCGTGAAGTCTTCCTGCGACTACGTGACCTCTGTCACTCTCTTTGATATCTACGAGGGAGAGCAGCTCGGAGCGGACAGGAAGAGTATGGCTTTCTCGGTAGTCTTCACGCCCAAAGATGAGGAATTCTCGGAGTCTGTTGTGGATGGTTTTGTAGACGGCATGCTCTCGAAGCTCAAGGAGAATCTCGGCATAGAACTCAGATCCTGACAAGGGTCACATCCGGGGCACGGCGGGGGTCAAAAAAAGCCAGCATTTTCGCTTCTGTACGTGGTCTTACGGGTATTGACTTTTATGATAGAAAAGGGTATCTTAATTAAAGAATATTTGTGTATTCTATACAATTATTTTGTCGGGCTTAAAGCGTGACAAAGAAACGGAGGATTGGATTATGAAAAAAATTCTTTCACTTGTTCTGGTACTTTCACTGGTACTCAGCCTCGCTGCCTGCAGCAAATCAGACGACAAGTCTGCTGATGCTTCGGGTGACAAGAAGGTCTACAAGGTTTGTAACCTGGTAAACGGAAACCTCGGCGACAAGTCGTTCTTCGACTCGGCACAGTCCGGACTTGACGAGCTCAAGAAGGCAGGCCGTATCGAGCTTACCACCATCGAGATGGGTGGTACGGATGCAGATCAGCCCAAGTGGTTGAGCACACTTTACGAAGTAACTGAGTCGAAGGAATATGATCTCATAGTCTGCGGTACTTATCAGATGCCTGACAACCTCAAAGAGGTTGCAACAAAGTATCCCGATCAGAAGTTTGTCATCTATGATGACAACACATATGTAGGCGAGAACAAGAACGTCTGCAACATCACTTACAAGCAGAACGACCTTGGATATCTCGTAGGAACATTTGCAGCAAGCATGACCACAGATACGAGCATCGCAAACATCAACCCCGATCCGGTACTCGGATTCGTAGGCGGCGTTGACAGCCCTGTCATCAACGACTTCCTCATCGGTTTCATCGAGGGAGCACAGGCAGTTAACCCTGACATCAAGGTTGATACACGTTACACCAACGACTACGTTGATACAGCTATCGCGAAGGAGTACGGCAACTCGATGATCTCCGACAACAAGTGCGATATCATCTGGGGTGTTGCAGGTAACGCAGGTAACGGTGCAGCTGAGGCAGCTCTTGAGAAGGGCGGCTGCTGGTTCATCGGTGTTGACTCCGATCAGGAGCTCACTCTTTCGACCGATCTTGCAGCGATCACTCTTACTTCGGGCCTCAAGAACGTAGGCAAGTCCCTCGTTTGGTTCATCGATGAGCTCGATGCAGGCAGAGAGCACTACGGCACAGAGGTTACACTCGGCATCTCCGAGGGCGGCGTTGACATCGTAACAGACAAGAACTTTGCAAAGTACGCAAGCGATGCTACAAAGGCAGCTGTTGAGGCAGCAAGGAAGGGCGTTGTTGACGGAACGATCAAGGTTGATTCCGCTATCGGCGACACTTCGGGCAAGGCTGAGTCACTTCGCGAGGCAGTTCGTCCTTGACACTTGCTTAGACACATCACATAAGCTTTAAACGGACACACGCAGTGCAAGGCAATGAACAGGGATTGTCTTGCACTGCTTTAGGTTTAGGGCAATGCGGAGAGGTACTTTATATGGAATATGCAGTGGAAATGAGAAAGATATCGAAGGTCTATCCCAACGGCGTCGCAGCCAACAGGGAGGTCGACTTCCTCGTCGAGAAAGGCGAGATCCATGCTCTCATGGGAGAAAACGGAGCGGGCAAGTCGACCCTCATGAAGATGCTGTTCGGACTTGAGCAGCCTACGAGCGGAGAGATCTTCGTAAACGGGGAAAAGGTGAACCTGACCTCACCGACAGTGGCGATAGCCCACGGGATCGGTATGGTCCACCAGCACTTCATGCTGGTTCCCTCGCTGACGGTCGCAGAAAACATGGTACTCGGCATGGTACCCACAAAGGGCGGCTTCATAGACTTTGCCAAGGCAGTCAGCATAACGGAGGAGTATTCACAGAAGTATAACTTAAAAGTCGACCCGAACGCCAAGGTAATGGATATACCCGTAGGCATGAAGCAGAAGGTCGAGATACTGAAGGCTCTTGTCAGAGGCGCGAAGATACTGATACTTGATGAGCCGACCGCCGTGCTCACAACTCAGGAGACCACGGAGCTTTTTAAGGAGCTCGTAAACCTGAAGAAGCAGGGCTTCACGATCATCTTTATCTCCCACAAGCTCAACGAGATCATGCAGATCACGGACAGGCTGACGATCCTGCGAGGCGGCAGGTTCATGGGAGTCCGCGCCACCAAAGACGTTACGCCGCAGGAGATATCAAGGCTCATGGTCGGGCGCGACGTCATATTGAACGTTGAAAATGACAAGGCGGAACCTACGGAGGTAGTTCTGAAGGTTCGTGACGTTGAGTATATAAACGACTGGAACAGGAAGATGCTCGACGGAGTATCATTTGACGTTAGGCGAGGAGAGATACTCGGCATAGCGGGCGTTGAAGGAAACGGGCAGAAAGAGCTCGTGGATATCCTGTTCGGCTTTACGACGCCAAACACCGGAACTGTTGAGGTGAACAAGGAGAGCGTCATAGGCATCACCCAGGAGAAGATCAGACAGAAGCACGTATCGCTCGTGCCCGAGGACAGAATGCTCTACGGTATCGCGGGCAACGCGTCCATCGAGGAGAACCTGATCTCGGACCGCGTATCGAGCAAGGATCTCAACAAGGGCATACTCTTTGACATGAAGAGCATCCATGAGCTCTCCGACGGCCTGATAAAGGACTTCACGGTGCTGTGCAAGTCGGGTGCCCAGAAGGTGAACATGCTCTCGGGAGGTAACATCCAGAAGGTCGTTGTGGCGCGTGAGTTTTCAAACAACCCTGAGCTCATCATCGCCGACCAGCCTACCAGAGGTATCGACGTCGGCGCGACCGAGTTCATAAGAAAGAAGCTCGTAGAGCTCTCGCGGTCGGGTATCGCGGTGCTGCTCGTATCGGCGGATCTCAACGAGGTCATGGAGCTCTCGGACAGCCTCATAGTCATGTACGGCGGAAAGATAGCGGCGTACTTTGAGGACACGAAGGAGCTTGACGACGAGATGATGGGCGAGTACATGCTCGGACTTAAGAAGCAGTCAGAGGAAGAGATCGGGAGGGTATGCCATGAATAAAAAAGCAAGTTTGAGATTTAGTATCCTCCGCGGCTTTGTGGCCATCATGATCGCGCTTTTGGTCGCAACCGTACTCGTATTCATAAGTGCAGAGGGCGACGGTTTCGGGGAGAAGCTCTCTTCGACCGGTGACGCCATGGTCCATATGCTGATCCGCCCGCTCTTCGGAAGAAGCGGATTTGCGACAAAGAATTTCACGGATATACTGGCGGCGATGATACCGATCACGTTCACATCGCTGGCGGCCTGCGTCATGTTCGCCGCAAACCAGTTCAACCTCGGAGCCGAGGGCGGCATCATGCTCGGTGCTTTCATGGCTTCGATCATAGCCGTATACGTTCCGATGCCTTCGGGACTTCATGCTATAGTGGCAGTTCTCGTTGCTGCGCTGTCGGTAGGTGCTATGATGATCATCCCGGCGGTCTTGAAAGCCAGACTCGGAGTTTCCGAGATGGTGTGCTCACTGATGCTTAACTACGTCGTGATGTACATCATCAACTATCTCATGAACACATCGCTTTCGGACAAGAGCAAGGGACAGGTCATGAGTTATGACTTCCAGGAGACCTCGGCGATCCCGCAGCTCGTTGACAACGGGTCGAAGCTTTCATGGGGATTTATCGTGGCCATGATCTGCGTGGTGCTCACTGCTCTGTTCATGTACAGGACCAGATGGGGCTACGCGATCCGCATGGTCGGTATAAACAAGGACTTCTCCAAGTACTCCGGCCTCAACGTAATGGGCGTCATCATCCTGTCACAGATCATCGGTGGTCTTCTTGCAGGTATGGGCGGTGGTATCGAGCTTCTCGGACGATACACCAACTACCAGTGGAAGGCGCTTCCCGGATACGGGTGGGACGGTATCACGGTAGCCTGCATCGCGGGCAACAACCCGATACTCGTTCCTTTCGCAGCTTTCTTCATAGCCTTTCTTGACAAGGGCTGTAACCTCATGGCTACGTACTGCAACATTCCGGCACAGCTGATCGACATCATAGAGGGTGTCATCTTCATCTTCTTTGCGGCTGAGCATTTCCTGTCGAAGTACAGACAGAAGCTCGTCGTGAGATCGTCGCTCAAGGAAGTGGCTGAGCAGGCTGCAGCCTCCGAAGCTCTCAAGCAGACGGAACAGGCCGTGCAGGAGGTCGAAACGACCGGCGATGGTACCGCGCAGGAGGCAGAGACACAGGATGCAGGCGGAGAGGATGCCCCGCAAATGAACGAACCACCCGCTGAGGGCGGAGACAATACAGAGGGAAAGGAGAGTGATGAACAGTGAATCTATTTACAGCAATCATGACTCCTGAGTTCTTCTTCTCCATAATCAGGATATCTTCACCGATACTCTTTGCAACGCTGGGCGCGGTCATCGCGGAGAAAGCGGGTATCGCAAATATCGGTCTTGAAGGTACCATGATGATCTCGGCTCTGTTCGGATCACTCACCGCTTACTGGACTTCATCCTGGGCTGTGGGCCTTCTGGTAGCTTTGCTCGTGGGCGTGGCGATATCCCTGATGATGGGCTTCTTCGCTTTTAACCTGAAGACTGACATCATCCTCGTAGGTATCGCGGTCAACATGATCGGTTCGGGCGGAACGCTCTTCCTCGTGAAGGTCATCACCAACATCACCGAGGGCAAGTCGCTCGCTTCGACGACCGGTCTTATCACACAGTCACTGCAGATACCGAAGATCGATATCCCGCTTATCAACAAGATACCGATACTCGGTGAGATCATATCGGGACATTCGCTGCTGACTTATGTGGCGTTCCTGCTCGTGTTCCTGACTTGGCTGATGCTTTACCGCATGCCTATAGGTCTGAACCTGAGATCGGTCGGTGAGAACCCCAACGCTGCAGCATCCGTCGGCGTGAGCGTTATCAAGATGCGCTACATCGCGATCGGTTTCTCGGGACTCATGGCAGGCTTCGGCGGAGCTTTCATGTCGATGTCATACGCTATGGGATGGTCACAGGATATGGTCGCAGGACGAGGTTTCATCGCTCTTGCAGCTCAGGCTATGGGCAACGGTGAGCCGGTAGGTTCGATGCTCTCGACCATCATCTTCGGCTTTGCACAGGCGCTCGGCATCAAGTTCTCATCTGTGGGACTTGACTCCAACCTCGCATCACCGATACCTTATCTGGTGACGATCATCGGACTCGTGATCTTCGCGATCCACAGGAGAAGAAAAGAAAAGAGAAGACGCATGACCAAACTTGCGTGACGGGTCATACATATACGGATAAAATGAGCGTTCCTGCGATCGATGCGGGAACGCTCTTCTTGTAAGTATTTGCATATGATCTTTGAAACGGGCGGAAATCACCTTGCCATCAGCTCCACGATCTCGCCGACGTACATGGTGTGGTAGTCCTTGTCCTTGTAGAAGTTCTCTGCGATGGCGGGGTCGAGGAAGCCCTCGGGGAGCAGCTTTGTCGCAGACAGCTTCCTGCAGATCACGACGATCCTGCTCTCGTCGATATAAGGTGTGTCGTACTTGAAATTGACGTTCATCCTTATGTTTGCGATCTTGTCCTCGTCGCGGCCCGAGACCATACCGAAGTACTTGAGCGCGACCTTCTGGGCGCTGTCAAAGAAGTTGATCGAGAAGGTGTTGTTTGCATCGATGAATTCCTTGGTATAGCGGCTGTCGCGGACGAAGATGAAGACTACGTTTTTGTTCCAGAGGACACCGGCACCGCCCCAGCTTGCGGTCATCGTGTTGACCTTGATGGAGTTGCCCGCAGTGATGGCCATCCACTCGTTGCCGATCTTTTCAAATGGGTTGAATGAGGCCAGATCGAGGCCTATCGGTTGAAATGTATTCATAGCTTGCCTCCTTTTTTCAGTATTTTCTCGAGAGCCTTCTGTCGCACTCCTCGCGCGATATCTCCCGGTTGTTGTACTGTGACATGATCTCGACGTCCTTGTCCCTCAGCTTGTAGAAGATGAGGAGGACGGGGATCGAGATGACAGGCCCTATCGCCGCAAAGATCGTGAAGACGAGGAAGCATGCGCTCTTTCCTATGTCATCCACCATGCCTGTGACGGCGTCCGCGTTGGCTGAGACGAAGCCGAGGGCAGCGAGCAGCGCAAGGCTGATCGAGTTGTAGGCTGCTCCCGAGAGCTTCGTGACAAAGGTCTGGATGGCGAAGCTGATGCCCTCCTGACGGATGCCTGTCTTGTAGTGGCCGTATTCGACACAGTCGGGAGTGAACATGTAGGCCACCACCGCGTTGCCCACGAGACCGACGCCCCTGAGTATCATGGTTATGTCAAGTGCGATCTCGTTCTCGTAGCCGAACACGAACTGTATGAGCGAAGCGGCTGCAAAGATCACCATAGATCCGACGTAGAGCCAGAACTTGTCGACCTTCTTGCATATCTTCGGTATGAAGAAGGCAAGGACTATGGCCGGCAGCAGTGACATGGCAAGGAGCACCGTGCCTCTGCCCGGGTCTCCGAGCACATACTGCGCGAAGATCGGAACGATCTCCTGGACGCAGTTTGCGAAATTTACAAAGAAGAAGGTCACGTAGAAGATCAGCAGGTATCTGTTCGTAAAGAGCGCCTTGAACATGTCCGCAAAGTGCACGCTCGGGCCTCTGTCAACCTTGCTGCGCTCGCGCCCGACTATGAGTATCGGGAGCATGCATATCATACAAATGACCGACACGACGACAGCTGTCATCTTCCAGCCAAGCGGCGTGTAGACCGCCTCTATGCCGAGTGTTGCTACTATGGCGCCTATCGTTGCAAAGACACGGCCTATGGACAGGATCTTGGTCCTCTCCGCGGTGTGCTCACTCATGGCTGTCGAGAGCGCGAAGATGGGCGTGTCGCACATGGTGTAAGCTATAGACCACAGCGAGTATGCCACTATGACCCAGATCACCTTGCCGGTATGCGAGAGCGACTCCGGCATGAAGAAGAGCAGACAGGTTGTGAGCGGTATGAGCACCCAGCTGATCTTTAGCCAGGGGAGGAACTTCCCTCCCTTCAGGTTCGATCTGTCCACTATGATGCCGAAGATTATGTCGTTTACTATGTCAAAGGCTCTCGGCGCGATAAGGACGATGGCGGCAGTCTCCTCGCCCAGCCCCATGTTGAGCAGGAAGATAGAGACGTAAGTCGCTATGATAGTGTAAAAGATGTTCTGACCAAAGAAATAAGCGCTGTAGCTTGCACGCTCCAGTTTTGTGGTCTGTAAGCCGTCGGTGTTCCCCATCGCAGATACCTCCTTTTCCTTGACATTAAGTATAGAACTTTTGGAGCGCTTCTTCAAGTCGCGCCGAGGCAGAGAAGACTCAGTTTTTGGTTTTGACCTTGCTGCCAATAAATGTTAGAATAAGACGGTGTAAAAAATGAACACAAAAAGGGAAAGCATATGAAAAAAAAAGATAAAAACACCACATCGCGAGGCCTGATCGCAAGATTCTGGCCATATATGAGCAAATACAAGGGCATGCTCTTCTTCGATCTCTTCTGTGCGGCACTGACTACCGTATGCGACATCGTCCTTCCGATGATGATGCGTCAGATCACAAACTCTGCTCTCGGAAGCGCCGAAGCCATGACGGTAAAAGGAGTGATAACTCTCGGAGTACTCTATGCCATGCTGCGTATCATAGACGGCGCCGCGAGCTTCTGGATGTCGACCTACGGGCACATCATGGGAGTCTACATCGAGACTGCCATGAGAAAGGATGCCTTCTCGCATCTTTTGAGCCTCGACGACAGCTATTACTCGAACACCAAGATCGGTCAGATCATGGGAAGGATCACCAACGACCTGTTCGACGTGACGGAGTTTGCTCACCACTGCCCCGAGGAGTTCTTCATAGCGACGGTTAAGTTCCTTGCAAGCTTCATCATACTGTGCAGGACGGACTTCGTGCTCACGCTGATCGTCTTTATGTGCGTGCCGCTCATGGCGTTTGTTTCGACCAAGTTGAACCACAGGCTGCGCGCGGCGTTCAGGGCCCAGAGACACCAGATCGGCGAGCTCAACGCCCGCATCGAGGACAGCCTGCTCGGTCAGCGCGTGGTCAAAGCATTTGCGGCTGAAGACGCGGAACTCGACAAGTTCCAGGAGGGCAACATAGAGTTCCAGAAGATCAAGAAGCGCACCTATATGTACATGGGAGGCTTCAACACGTCCACGAGGCTCTTCGACGGCCTCATGTACACCGTGGTGATGACTGCGGGCGGCCTGTTCCTCGTAAACGGCAGGATCGACCCCGGCGACCTCGTGGCCTACATGCTCTACGTGACCACGCTGATAGCGACCATCAGGCGTATCGTCGAGTTCGCGGAGCAGTTCCAGCGCGGCATGACGGGTATCGAGCGCTTCTTCCAGATCATGGATTCAAAGGTGGAGATCACCGACAAAGAGGACGCAAAGGACCTCGAGGTGAGAGAGGGAGCGATAGAGCTGAGGGACATCTCCTTCGAGTACCCGGACGACCACAACCGTGTGCTTGACCACGTAAACCTCTCGATCAGGCCCGGGGAGAACCTGGCGATCGTCGGGGAGAGCGGCGGAGGAAAGACCACTCTGTGCAGCCTGATCCCTCGCTTCTATGACCTGACGAAGGGACAGATACTGATAGACGGGCAGGACATACACGACGTCACCCTAAAGAGCCTGCGAAGTGCCATAGGCATGGTGCAGCAGGACGTATACCTCTTCAGCGGAACGGTCCGCGACAACATCGCCTACGGCAAGGCGGGCGCGACCGACGAGGAGATCGAGGAGGCCGCGAAGCTTGCTGGCGCGGACAGCTTCATATGTGAGCTCAAGGACGGCTACGACAGCTATTTAGGCGAGCGCGGGGTCAAGCTCTCGGGAGGACAGAAGCAGAGGCTTTCGATCGCGAGAGTCTTCTTAAAGAACCCGAGATTGCTGATCCTCGACGAGGCTACATCGGCCCTCGACAACGAGAGCGAGATACTGGTGAACAGGAGCTTAAACGCTCTCGCAAAGGGCAGGACGACTTTGACCATAGCGCACCGCCTTACGACCATCAGGCACGCGGACCGCATCATCGTGCTCGGAAAGAGCGGCATCGAGGAGGAGGGCTCGCACGAGACGCTCCTTGAAAAGAAGGGCACCTACTACCGTCTGTGGAACGGTCTGGCGGAGTAAGCTCTGCATAAACTTCAGACAGAAACAAACCCTCTCCTTTACCTAAGGGAGAGGGTATGTTTTGCCCGGTTTACAGATCATAGAGTTTTTCGTACTTTTCCTTAAAATACCTCATGAGCGGCGCCGCGTTCACCTCGCACCCGCACACCTCTTTTATGGTGTCCTTTGGTGTCCTTGTGCTGCCGAACCTGTGGATCTTCTCACTGAGCCACGACCTGATCTCGCCGATCCTGCCCTCAGCGAGCAGCGCATCTATATCGCCGAGGTCCTTCTTCATGGCCTCGAGGAACATTCCGTCGTAGATGCTTCCGAGCAGATAGGTCGGGAAATACCCAAGCATCCCCTCAGACCAGTGCATGTCCTGAAGTATGCCCTCCGCGTCGTCGCGCGGCGTGATGCCGAGATACTCCTGCATCTTGCTGTTCCAGAGCTTCGGAAGGTCGCTTGTCTTAACTCCCTCGCGAAAGATCGCTTTCTCGATCTCGTATCTTATGATCACGTGTATGCAGTAGGTCACCTCATCTGCGCTCGTCCTTATGAAGCTTGCCTTCACGTTGTTGATCTCGCGCACAAAGTCGTCGAGGCTTATATCCGCAAATGCGGGAAGGAGCTCCCCAATTTTCGGGTAGATGGGAATCCAGAAGTTTTTGTTGCGCCCGAGGACGTTCTCAAAAAACCTCGACTGGCTCTCGTGGAGGCCGAGGTTTGAGCAGCTTCCCGCGACGGTCCCGTCGTATCTCTCATCGACGTTCTGCTCGAAGATCGCGTGGCCGCCCTCGTGGATCGCGGAAAACATGGGCTCAACGGCGTCATTTTCCCTGAAATGATTGGAGACCCTGACGTCTTTGGAACTGAAGTTCAGAGTGAAAGGGTGCTCGGTCTGACCCGTCGCGCCGCGGTCAAAATCAAAACCTATGTAGTCGAGGAGGAGCTTCTCGACCTTCCTCTGCGCGTCGATGTCACAGAAGGCTTTGAACCTGGGATCCTCCTTCTGCGGCTTTGCGAGGATCTTTTTGATGAAGGGTACGAGCTCTTCCCTGAGCTCAGAGAAGATCCGGTCCACCGTCGCGCTGTCCATCCCCTCCTCATACAGGTCGAGCAGGGTGTCGTACGGGTCCTTGTCGGGGTACATGTAGAGCGCCATCTGCTTCCTCATGCTTATGACCTTGTCCAGATAGGGCTCAAAGAGCTTGTAATCCTTCTTCTGCTTTGCCTCCTGCCACACGACGGAGGACTTTGCGGTAAGGCTCACATATTCGCTGTAAAAATCGACCGGGATCCTCGATCTTGCGTCGAGATCCTTCTTCATCTTGCGCACGACGAACTTCCACATATCGTCGAGGCTCTCGTAGGCTTCGGGCTCCGAGAGCTTCTCGAGCAAAGCCTTCAACTCGTCGGAGGTGCCCATCTTGAACTCCTCGGTAGAGAAGAAGGTCATGGCCTTGTTCCGGTCATCAAAACCTTCCTTCGGCATGGCAGTCTCAAGGTCCCAGTACATCAGCTCGCCGACGTGAGCGTACATATCCATCCTGCCGACATATTCTTTCAGTTCTTTCAAATGATCCATGGTCAACCCCCTTTTTTTTACAAGCATTTCAGGCTTTGTATTGAAATTTGCACTTTATTTTTTCGCTTTAAAGTGATATAGTAAAAAAGATGGCTCATTTGTCAAATGAGACGCTTAAATAATACCAAACAGAGCGGAGGAAATGCAATGCCTATCACCGACATACTCAACAAGAATTGTGAATTATACGGCGATGAAGTCGCTTTGATCGAGATCAATCCCGAGGTCAGGGAGAGAAAGCGCGTCACCTGGAAGGAGTACGAGCTGATCGAGCAGACCCAGACCACGCAGTACCGCAGGGAGATCACATGGAACGTGTTCAACGAGAAGGCGAACCGTTTCGCCAATCTGCTCACACAGAGGGGGATCGGAAAGGGCGACAAGGTTGCGATCCTGCTCACAAACTGCCTTGAGTGGCTGCCCATATACTTCGGCGTGCTGAAGACCGGAGCGCTTGCAGTGCCCTTAAACTTCAGGTACGCATCGGACGAGATCAAATACTGCCTCGATCTCTCGGAATCGAACATCCTGGTGTTCGGACCGGAGTTCATAGGAAGGGTCGAGGAGATCGCGGATGACATAAGCCGCAACAGGCTGCTTTTCTACGTCGGAGGCGGGTGTCCTTCATTTGCGGAAGACTATGTGAGCCTGACGGCGAACTGCGCGAGCACATACAAGGGACCGGAGCTTACGGACGACGATTACGCGGCGATCTACTTCTCCTCGGGAACGACCGGCTTCCCCAAGGCGATCCTGCACAAGCACAGAAGCCTCTCGCAGAGCTGCGTCGTCGAGCAGAAGCACCACGGACAGAAGCACGAGGACGTGTTCCTGTG
>JAGDDC010000113.1 GCA_017958245.1 Lachnospiraceae bacterium | reverse complement strand
TTTTACGTCGGAGAAAAAGCACCATATAGGCAAGAAGCTGAAGGTGTCGGGCGTCTCGGAGACAAAGCTCTATCTGGCACGGTTCGTGCCGATGCTCTTGGTAGTTGTGATCGCGTATGTGATCACGGCTGCGATCACGATCGTTGCCTTTGGCGTGCACTGGGGCGATCCGCTCATCTCGAGTCTGATCGTCATCCTGTCGGGAGCTGCGGCCACCGCTTTCGGCCTGATGGTCTACAACATCACTATGAATGCGGCAGTCACGATCATAGGCGTGTTCGCTTGTGTGTGGATGGCGGGTTTCTTTGGAGGGAGCTTCGAGACCTACATGTTTTCTTCGATCCCTCAGACTCTCAAACACATTTCCCCGATATATCACATCAACAGGTCGCTCACGGAGCTGTCCTGTATGGGGCACAGTGACTACGTGTGGAGCGCGATCGTGTTCTGTCTGGCGATCACGGCAGTGTGCTCGGCAGCAGCGGTTTTGGCGGGAACGATCCGGAGGAGAAAAGGCGAATGAAAACAATGCTCAAAACAAACATAAAACTTCTTCTGAGGACGAAGGCGTTCTGGTTTTTCCTTGTACTTACGCCCCTCCTCTCGACACTTGTGCTCAAGCTCAAGTTTGACAGCTCCGCAGCCTACATGAAAAGGGCGGAAGGGCAGATCAGAGAGCTTGGTGCAGCGGACGACAAGGTTGCCTACAACGGCGGGCAGGGAGAGTATCTCGTAAAGGTATATGACGCTTCAAATAGCACTGTCTCCGAGGGGATCATGAGGAGCCTTGCAGGCTCCGGTATGTACATTATCTGCAGGGTGGATATGTCCGGACAGGGCGATGTGTTCACGCAGGAGTTTGTGGACAGGCGCATGAAGGCCGACGGCTTTGAAGACAGGATGGGCGCAGCGGTGTACATCTACCCCGGGATCTCAGAAGCTTCGACCGCGTCAGGGATAGCTGAGAACATCAGGATCTACGCGCTGTCTGCGGATGAGAGGACCGACCTTTTGAAGTCGGATCTCGAGTTTATGGCAGAGGGGGCGGCTGCGCTCGGCGAGAGCTTCGCGGAAGCAGTCAACGCCACGTACAAGGACAAGAGTGTGGTCTCCATATCCGCGCAGGAGAGCAGCAGCCTCACCGCCGATCAGGTCAACCACAAGACGCAGATAGGTTATGCATTTGCGTTTATGACACTGGGTTTCGTGTTCTGCGGGATCTTCGTGGCGCACTCGGCCATCGAGGAACAGAAAAACGGCGTGTTCACGAGGATCGGACTGACAAAGGCAGGGCCCTTTAGGTACTTTGCATCCAAGCTCCTGACATCGGCGATCATCTCAGTTATGTCGACCGGGGTCATGGCGCTCTGCAGCCTCGCGATGAGCGAAGATGACCTGGGCATGTCAAGGGTGAAGTACCTGGCCCTCATCTTCTTCTTGGGCATGATCTTTAGTTCCATGAGCATGCTGCTTGGGATCATCATCGGCGACGTCATGGGCGCAAATGTGGCCGCCTTCTCATTATGGTGCCTCTCGGCTCTGTTCAGCGGGCTGTACTTCCCCCTGAATGATGTCTCGCCCTTCATAAAGCTGCTTTCGTCCATCATGCCGCAAAAGTGGTTCTTAAGATCTGCGGAAATGATCTTAACAGGCGACAACTTTGCCTTTGTTATGGTATTATTAATAACAGCGGTATATCTTTTGGTGGTTGTCAGCCTGGGAAGCTTAGGCATCAGGCTCAGAAGGGTGAGCGAATGGGGAAATTCCTGAAAGAAAACTATTATATACTGGTCAGGATGGCCCTAATGCTGATCTACAGCATGTACGGGCTGTCGGAAAACGTCACGCAGACAGGAGTGCCCTTCGGGTTACTCCTGCTTGTCGCGCTTTACATCTGTGCCATGACCTTAAAGGAGGTCTTCGACGGCATGAAGAAGCTGCCTTTTCTCGTCGCGGCGCTCGCAGACAACGTAGCGCTCATATGTGTCGGCGGGAACAGTTTTGTGCTCCTCGCATGCTTTCTTGGATTTGAGATCATCACTTTTTTTGGGGGAAAGGCACCTTTTTATTTCCTCATGTACATCCCGATACTGGTCGAGACGCCCCTTGGGAATCTGACCGAGTTCATGGTGATAACCATGCTGGTCGTCTTTTATCTCCAGCACGAGTACATCGTCACGAGATATGAGAAGCGCATGTACGAGGACACCGTGCTCCAGCAGGGGCTCAAGCGCGAGTACGAGGACAGGGAGTACGAGAACAAGCTGAAGGCGGAAAACCGCGTCCTCTCGGAGAGGGCGGCCCTGTCGCAGACCCTTCACGACAAGCTGGGGCACAGCATCAACGGGTCCATATACCAGCTTGAGGCCGCAAAGGTGATCATGGACAAGGAGCCCGAGAAGGCAAAGACCATGATCCAGTCGGTGATCGACAGGCTTCGCGGCGGGATGGATGAGATCCGCGCGATACTCAGGAAGCAGCGCCCCGAGAAGAAAAAGATGGCGCTCCTTCAGCTGTATGAACTGTGCGCGGACTGCAAAAAGCGGGGCGTGGAGGCGCAGCTTGAGACCGAGGGAAGTCTCTCCGCCATATCGGACGCGCTCTGGGAGGTCATATTGGACAACACATTTGAGGCTGTGACCAATTCCATGAAGTACTCCAAATGCAAGAAGATAGATATCCGGATCTTCGTGATGAACGAGATGGCAAGGTGCGTGATATCGGACGACGGAGTGGGGTGCGGCGCGATAAAGGACGGGATGGGCATATCCGGCATGCGCCAGCGCATCAGGAACGCGGGAGGCATCATAAACTTCGAGAGCGAGGCGGGCTTTACCGTAAACATGCTCCTGCCGCTGTCAAAAACATGAGATAGAAGAGAGGATGAGCGATGGAGAAGATCAAGGTGATGATCGCAGACGACAGCGATTTTGTCAGGGACGGGATGAAGATCATCCTGGATGTAGATGATGAATTCGAGGTGATCGGCACGGCAGCCAACGGCCGTGAGCTGATCGGGCTTGCCGAGAAGAACAGGCCCGACGTGATCCTCATGGATATCCAGATGCCCGAGATGGACGGGATCGAGGCGACGGGTTATATCGTGGAGCACGACCTGGGGCGGGTGCTCATACTCACGACCTTCGACGACGACGAACTGGTGCGCCAGGCGCTAAAAAACGGTGCCAAGGGTTATCTCATCAAAAACCATACGCCGGATCATTTGAAGCAAATGATCAAGTCCGTGTACAACGGTACGGGAGTTATAGAGGAGAACATCCTTCAGACGCTGGCGGACAAGGCTGCGGAGCCCGCTTCGGGAAGCGGTTTTGACCCTTCGGGATACTCGGAGAGGGAGCTCGATATCGTGCGCGCCGTGGCGGAAGGCCTCTCAAACAAGGAGATCGCCTCGAAGCTCTTCATATCGGAGGGGACGGTCAAGAACTATATAACGAACATCCTGTCAAAGGAGGGCCTGTCGCACAGGACCGCCCTGGCGGTGTACTATCTGACGGGAAAGAAGTAGACGGCGCGGATGTGCTGCAAAGAAAGAGAAAAAAAGGCTTGCTATCAAGCGGGAAACATGATATCATTTAAAAGCAATCGATAATTTTTTAGCAATTGTATTTTTTTACCAATTTCAGGAGGGTTTTAACTATGGCAAAGACAGCTATTATCACCGGCGGTTCAAGAGGTATCGGCGAGGCTATGGCTCTGAAGCTTGGAGAGCTCGGATTCAACGTAGTTATCAACTACAGAAGCGATTCTTCCAAGGCTCTGTCCGACAACCTTGCAGCAAAGATCAGCAAAGAGTACGGAGTTGAGACTCTTGTTGTAAGAGCTGACGTAAGCAAGTATGAGGATTGCGAGAACCTCGTAAAGGCTACGGTTGACAAGTTCGGCGAGAACATTGATGTGCTCGTGAACAACGCAGGTATCACAAACAACTGCAACTGGATCGACATCAAGAGAGAGCAGTACGAGAACGTCATCAACACGAACCTTATGAGCTTCCTTCACATGACTCACCTCGTTCTCCCTCATATGATCAACCACTCGAGCAAGGACAGCCAGTGCTGCATCGTCAACACATCTTCAGTCGGCGGTCTCACAGGTGTTATCAATCAGGCTGACTACTGCGCATCCAAGTCGGGTATCATCGGACTCACCCGTGCGCTCGCACTTGAGTTCGCAAGCCGCGGTGTTCGCGTAAACGCTATCGCTCCCGGCATGATCATGACAGATATGCTCAGAGGCGTTAACCAGGATGAGCTCAACGCACTTGCAGCTACGATTCCCGAGGGCTTCATCGGCGACGTATCCGATATCGCAGGAGCACTTGGTTACCTGCTCACAGCTCCTTATGTGACAGGCCAGATCATCTCCCCCAACGGTGGTTTCGTACTTCAGTAAGTTTTGGCTTAAAAAAGCTATT
>JAGDDC010000112.1 GCA_017958245.1 Lachnospiraceae bacterium | reverse complement strand
GTGTCGAGCTGATGGGACGAAACTCCGAGATCGAGCACTATACCGTCCGCTTCCTTCACTCCGAGGTCTCTTGCCACCGACTTGATGTTCGCGAAGTTGTCTCTCACGATCGTCACCATATCGCCGTAGCACTCAAGCTTCTGCGTGGCGGCCGCTATCGCTTCCTCGTCCCTGTCTATGCCGATGAGCCTTCCCTTTCCCTCAAGTCTCCTGCATATCTCAAAGGAATGGCCACCGCCGCCCAAAGTCCCGTCGAAGTATATCCCGCCGGGTCTCACGTTCAATCCGTCCACGGTTTCCGAAAGCATCACCGATCTGTGATCAAAACTTATCATTTTCTCACTCATGTCCGGTTCCTTTCCGATCGTCCGGTCTCATCCGTTCACAGTTCTCAGAATGAAAGCCCGTACTCCGTAGACATCCTCTCTGCGATATCCTCCATCGTTGCATCAGGTCTGCCCGCTTCAAGTCTCTCGGGATCCCACAACTCTATCTTTCCTATGACGCCCACGAACACGACGTCTTTTATCAGCCCCGCAAATGATCTGAGCTTTCCGGGGATCAGTATCCGCCCCTGCTTGTCGAGCTCGCACTCCGACGCGCTCTGCATGAAGTGGCGCTGCAGTTCTCTCGCTTCTTTTGTGAAGGGGAGCTCCATGAGGCCTGCCGCAAACTCTTCCCAATCCTTCATGGGGTAGAGATAGAGGCAGCCGTCAAGGCCTGCGCAGACAACAAACCGGTCACCCAGCCCGTCCCTGAACCTTGCGGGAACGATGACTCTGTTCTTGTTGTCTATAGTATGGTTAAATTCACCCATGAACATAAAAGTCACCACTCCTTACCACTTTGTCACCACTTTCCACCACTTTTTCTCATTTTACCCCACACAAACGCAAAAATCAATCCCCTAACAGCGAAAAAAAAGCCCCAAAACCCTCGAATTTGTGAGGTTTTTGGGGCTTTTAAAAGCCGGTGTCAATATATAGTGTATTTATGCGGTCCGGACACTCTATTTAGGCGCGGCCTAGTCTCATTTAGATCAAATTTCGTTGGAAATTAGGACTAATTTACTACTCTTCTCCCGTCTCGTCATCCCTATCCCTTGATGCCTCCTGCTCAATCCTCTTGCTCCTTCTGTACTGAGCGGGCGTGACATTGAAACTCTCCTTGACCTTTTTGATGAAATAATCTTTTTCAGGATTGATACAGTATCTTTTACACGTTGAACCTGAACAGTATCACATCTCCGTCACGGACCACATAGTCCTTTCCTTCCATTCTGACAAGCGCCTTCTCTCTCGCGGCAGCGAGCGATCCGGTCTCCAGGAGGTCCTTGTAGTTTACGACCTCGGCCTTGATGAAGCCTCTCTCAAAGTCTGTGTGGATCTTGCCTGCGGCCTGAGGCGCCTTCGTGCCTATCTTGATGGTCCAGGCCCTCGTCTCGTCCTCCCCTGCTGTAAGGAAGCTCATGAGTCCGAGCGTCCTGTAGCTTGCGGCGATGAGCTTCTCAAGTCCTGATTCCTTGAGACCGAGGTCTTCAAGGAACATGGCCTTCTCCTCGTCATCGAGCTCCGATATCTCCTGCTCTATCTGGGCGCAGATCACAAAGACCTCGCTGTTCTCCTTTGCGGCGTACTCTCTGACCTTGGCGACGTTCGGATTGGATGCGCCGTCGTCTGCGACCTCGTCCTCGGCAACATTTGCTGCATAGATCACGGGCTTGTATGTGAGGAAGTTGAACTCCTTCATGAGAGCTAGCTCCTCCTCGTCCGTGATGTCCATCGTCTTTGCCATCTTGCCCGACTCGAGGTGCGCCTTGCATCTTTCGAGAAGGTCGTTCTCCTTCGCGAGCGTCTTGTCCATCCTTGCGGCCTTTGAGACCTTGGAGAGCCTTCTCTCGAGGACCTCAAGGTCCGCGAAGATTAGCTCGAAGTTGATGGTCTCTATGTCTCTCAAGGGATCGATGGAACCGTCAACATGTATGACGTTGGAATCCTCGAAGCACCTCACCACATGGACGATCGCGTCCACTTCTCTTATGTTTGCAAGGAACTGGTTCCCGAGTCCCTCGCCCTTGGAAGCTCCTTTTACAAGGCCCGCGATGTCAACGAATTCTATCGTCGCAGGAGTGACCTTCTTTGAGTTGTACATCTCTCCGAGCTGTTTGATCCTCTCATCCGGCACCGCAACAACGCCGACGTTCGGATCTATCGTACAGAACGGGTAGTTTGCGGATTCCGCACCCGCCTTTGTGAGTGAATTAAAAAGTGTGCTCTTGCCTACGTTGGGCAGGCCTACGATTCCGAGTTTCATTTCCGATCTCCCTATACTTAACAAAAACTAAAACTGCCGATGTATTATATCATTGGCGGGTTGATTTTTCAATAGAAATGGAGTGTGATATATCAGGCCTCCATTTCAAAAGGCCCCCCGCGACAGGCGCAGGGGACCCAAAGACATGAAAAAAAATAGTGACTGGCAGTTTAAATGATGAAATCAGGCTCCTCTATGAGACTCATCTTTCTTATGAACTCGCGGGTGCGGTCGTTCTTCGGATGCGAGAAGACCTCAGCGGGCGTGCCGTCCTCGACTATCTTCCCGTTCTCAAGGAAGATGCACCTCGTGGCAACCTTTCTTATAAAAGCCATCTCGTGGGACACGAGTATCATGGTGTGTCCCTCCTCGGCGAGCTTCTTTATGATCTCGAGCACCTCTCCCACAAGCTCGGGATCGAGCGCGGAGGTGGGTTCGTCGAGCAGGATCAGATCGGGCTTCATTGCGAGCACGCGGGCTATGGCGACCCTCTGCTGCTGCCCGCCCGAGAGGTGCTGCGGGAAATGATCCGCCCACGCGGCCATCCCTACTCTCTCGAGCTCCTTCTCTGCTATTTCCTTCGCCTCCGCAGGCTTCATGTTCCTGACGGTGACGAGCCCCTC
>JAGDDC010000111.1 GCA_017958245.1 Lachnospiraceae bacterium | reverse complement strand
CTCCATCCGGTGTTGCGCTCCCTTGCCTTGAAGCGGTAGCTCCACCAGGAGTATGCCTGCTCCAGGTCGGGATAGAAGTGGCGGAAAGTATCAACAAAGCCATTTGCAAGGACGTTGTCAAACTTCGCCCTCTCCTCGTCCGTAAAACCCGCACTGTGGTGGTTTGTCTTCGGGTTCTTTAAGTCGATCTCCCTGTGAGCGACGTTTAAGTCGCCGCAGTAGATCACGGGCTTGGTCTTCTCAAGGCCTTTGAGGTAAGCGAGGAAATCGTCCTCAAAGCGCATCCTGTATTCAAGCCTTGAGAGATCCTCCTTCGAATTCGGGACATACACGGTCACGAAGTAATACTCCTCAAACTCAAGAGTGATCACCCTGCCCTCGTGGTCGTGCTCATCGACGCCGATGCCGTACGATACCGAGAGGGGCTCCTCCTTTGTAAAGACAGCCGTACCGGAGTATCCCTTCTTCTCCGCATAGTTCCAATACTGGTGATAGCCCTCAAGCTCAAGGCTTATCTGCCCCTCCTGCAGCTTCGTCTCCTGAAGGCAGAAAACGTCCGCGTCGGCCTCCTTGAAAAAGTCGAGGAAACCCTTGTCGCGACAGGCTCTTAAGCCGTTGACATTCCATGATATGAATCTTTTCATCAGGTTCTCCGTTTCTATGCATTGCCTACAGCCGTGAGTCTCCCGCCTGACCGCGTATCACGCAGGCCGGAACAACAGCGTGTCTTTACTCGTCCAGTCCGAACATGAGCACCGCCAGAAGCGCAAGGCCTGCGGTCTCGGTCCTCAGTATCCTCCTGCCGAGCGTCATAGCCTCGCAACCAAAGCTCTCCGCGAGCTCTACCTCCGATGGCTCGAAACCTCCCTCGGGCCCTATGAAGACCGCTATCTTTTCCCTGCCTTTTGCGGATGCCACCAGCTCTCTCGCACGCGCCATCCCCTCCGCGTTCTCGTAGGGGATCAGCTTCAGGTCACAGTCAGAGGCGTATTCAAGAGCTTTCTTTAGGTCCATGAGCTGAGTGACCTTCGGGACTATGCCTCTACCCGACTGTTTCGCCGCGCTCCTTGCTATCTCGTTGTATCTCTCGATCCTCGATCTTTCCTTCTTCTCATCGCCGGGCTTTACGATGACGCGCTTCGTCATGACCGGCACTATCTCCGTCACGCCGAGCTCGACCGCCTTCTGTATGATGAGCTCCATCTTGTCCTTCTTCGGGAGCCCCTGAAAGAGCACGATCTTCGTCTCAAGCTCACTCTCGGTTCCCGCGCTTTTGAGGATCTCGCACACGACCTCGGACTCGGAGAGGGTCTTTACCGCACAGTGATAGTCGGTGCCCTCACCGTCGCAAATGATGAGCTTTTCGCCCTCCCTCATCCTGAGCACGTTCTTTATGTGGTTGACGTCGCTCCCCGTGAGAGTGATCTCTTTTTCAGATATCTGTCCTCTGTCGGTGTAGAAATGATACATGGATCCTCCCCGCGTTTATTTGCCAAAGAATCTCTTTTTCTTGTCCTTGTCACCTTCGCCGTCCGGGTCGCGTCCGTTCAGCGAATCGTCGAACCTCTTCAAAAGGTCCTTCTGTTCCGCGTTCAGTTTCGAGGGCGTCTGTATGATCAGAGTCACGTAGTGATCGCCTCTGGTGTTCTTGTCACGTAAGTAGGGCACACCCTTGCCGCGAAGCCTGATCCTCGTGTCGGTCTGCGTTCCCGGCTTGACCTCGTAGAGCACATCACCGTCCACGGTGGATATCCTCACATCTCCGCCGAGCGCTGCCTGGGCAAACGACATGGGAGCAGTCGAATAGATGTCATATCCGCTCCTCTGGAAGATGGGATGCCTTGAGACATCGACCTCGACCAGGAGATCTCCCCTGGGTCCGCCGTTCACGCCGGGCTCACCCTTGCCGCTCAGCCTGATGCTCTGGCCGTCATCGATGCCTGCGGGTATCGAGACGGTGAAGGTCTTTGTCCTTGAGACATATCCGCCGCTGCAATGAGGGCACTTCTCCTTGATGATCTTTCCCGTTCCCCTGCAGTCGGGGCAGGCAGATACCGTTCTCGTCATGCCAAAGAGGCTCTGCTGGGTGCGGTATACCTGACCGGTGCCGCCGCACTTGCTGCAGGTCACGGGCGAAGTTCCGGGCTTTGCTCCCGTGCCGTGGCACTCCTCGCACTCTTCCTTTATGTTCATCTTGATCTCGCGCTCACAGCCCCTGACCGACTCCTCGAAGCTTATGCGGACAGCCGTCCTCACGTTCGCGCCCTTCATGGGGCCGTTTGAAGCTCCTCTGCTCCTGCCTCCGAAGAGTCCGCCGAAGAGATCTCCGAAGAGATCCGTGAAGTCCATGCTCTCAAAGCCGCCGAAGCCGCCCGTTCCGCCCTGCTCGAACGCAGCGTGTCCGAACTGGTCGTACTGTCTCTTCTTCTCGGGATCTGAAAGCACGGCGTAAGCCTCACCGACCTCCTTGAACTTCGCCTCGGCTTCCTTGTCGCCGGGGTTGGCATCGGGATGGTACTTCTTGCCGAGCGTCCTGTAGGCCTTTTTTATCTCGTCGGGCGTGGCGTTCTTTCCAACGCCGAGCACCTCATAGTAATCTCTCTTGTCTGCCATTTCTCTTGTTTTTTCCCTCGTTTAAACAGTCTCGTATCTTCCAACAAACGGGTAGGATCGTAGAAGACCCTACCCGGTGTGGTTCTTTAAAGCCCCCGCCCTCAAGCGGGGAGCACGATTATACTTCCTTGTAGTCTGCGTCGACAACGTCATCATTTGCGCCGCCGCCACCCTGGTTCATATCGGGGCCGGGACCTGCGCCCATGTCGGGACCGGGGCCACCCTGAGCACCCTGTGCGCCCTGAGCCTGCTCGTAAACCTTCTGGAACAGAGCCTGCGAGTCGGTCATGAGCTTCTCCTTCGCGGACTTGATGTCAGCGACCTCACCCTCCGACATAACTTCGGGGTTGGTCTTCTCAAGAAGCTCCTTGAGCCTTGCAAGATCGTCCTGAACAGTCTTCTTGTCGGCCTCGGCGATCTTGTCACCGACCTCCTCGAGTGCCTTCTCTGTCTGGAAGACTATCGAGTCCGCCTCATTCCTGACGTCTACCGCTTCCTTCCTTCTCTTGTCGGCTGCCTCGTACTCAGCGGCCTCCTTGACTGCTCTGTCGATATCTGCGTCGGAGAGGTTCGATCCTGCGGTGATCGTGATGTGCTGCTCTCTTCCGGTGCCGAGATCCTTTGCGGATACGTTGACGATACCGTTCGCATCTATGTCAAATGTTACCTCGATCTGAGGAACGCCTCTTCTTGCCGGCGGGATACCGTCGAGTCTGAACTGGCCGAGGCTCTTGTTGTCCTTTGCGAACTGTCTCTCGCCCTGTACGACGTTGATGTCTACAGCGCTCTGGTTGTCCGCAGCCGTCGAGAAGATCTGGCTCTTCTTTGTAGGGATGGTCGTGTTCCTCTCTATGAGCCTTGTAGCGATACCGCCCATGGTCTCGATCGAGAGTGAGAGCGGTGTTACATCGAGGAGCAGGATATCGCCCGCACCCGAGTCGCCCGCGAGCTTGCCGCCCTGGATCGATGCGCCGATGGCAACGCACTCATCGGGGTTGAGAGTCTTTGAAGGCTCATGTCCGGTGAGCTGCTTAACTTTCTCAACTACAGCGGGTACTCTGGTCGAACCGCCGACCAAAAGGACCTTCGAGAGATCCGATGCCTGGAGTCCTGCGTCGCGGAGAGCGTTCTGTACGGGGATGACTGTCCTCTCGATGAGATCGTGGATGAGCTCCTCGAACTTTGCCCTCGTGAGGTTCATGTCGATGTGCTTTGCGCCCTCGGGTGTCGCTGTGATGAAGGGAAGGTTGATGTTGGTGGTCGTCGCTGTCGAGAGCTCCTTCTTTGCCTTCTCTGCGGCTTCCTTGATCCTCTGAAGGGCCATCTTGTCGGCTCCGAGGTTCACGCCTTCCTGCTTCTTGAACTCGTCGATGATATAGCGTGTGACTCTCTCATCAAAGTCATCACCGCCGAGGCGGTTATCACCTGAGGTTGCGAGAACCTCGATGACTCCGTCGCCGATCTCGATGATGGAGACATCAAATGTGCCGCCGCCGAGATCGTATACCATGATCTTCTGCTCTTTCTCGTTGTCAAGGCCGTATGCAAGGGCTGCCGCAGTAGGCTCGTTGATGATACGCTTTACATCGAGTCCCGCGATCTTGCCGGCATCCTTTGTAGCCTGTCTCTGCGAATCGTTGAAGTATGCGGGAACAGTGATGACTGCTTCCGTCACG
>JAGDDC010000110.1 GCA_017958245.1 Lachnospiraceae bacterium | reverse complement strand
TACGGGGTGGATGTCTTCGGAGAGGCCGTGGAGAAGGCAAAGAAGAACGTAAAGAGGTTCTTTTCCACCTTAAAGAGCGGGCAGAAGCAGCCCGCAGTCTACTTTATAAACAGGGATTTTTTCGAGGTTGAGCTCGACCATGTGGTGGACGAGATCATCACGGACATGCCTTTTGCCATGGGAAAGACGACGTCCCGCGATATAGAAGGCATATACAGGAGGTTCTTTGAGGCGGCGGACCGGATACTATCCGACGAAGGCCACCTGATCCTCTACACGCGCGATCTGCCTTTCGTTCTCAGGTATTCGAAAGCGGTCGGTTTCGTGATAAAAAAACAGTTTGAGATATCCGCCCGCGAGGGCACGTACGTGTGCGTGCTCGGGCGAAGAAACGAGGTGTGATTTGGAGAAGGCAAAGGTAAAGATCAAAAAGAGCACTATAGTGCTCGTTCTGTCGTCACTCATACTTATCACGCTGATAGTGATATACTTTGTCACAAGACCCGTGCCGGAGAGGCCGGTGTCGCCGAGAGAGCAGTACCAGCAGCAGCTCAATCAGGGGGACTAAGGAGGTGTTTTAGATGAAAAAAAAGATTATCATGATCGCGGGGATCGTCATGATCCTTGCGGGTATAGCGATCTTCCTCTACCCGATCATCAACCAGGCGATATCCGCGAACGAGCAGGAAAAGATCATGGAAGAGGTCAAGGCTCAGATCATGGAGAGCATCAAGAAGGCCTCGGAGGTGGCTCCCACAGAGGATCCGGAGAGCAGGGAATTCGATTACACCGATCCCAACGCGCGGGAAGACGGATATTTCCAGCAGCTTGAACTCAACTATATGCCGGAAGCAACGGAGGAACCCTCCGTGCTCGAGAACGACAGGCTGAACGGCCACAAACCGTACGGTATCATAGAGATCAAGAAGATCGATCTGGTCTACGCGGTGGTCGAGGGCGTCGACTCGTGGAACATCGGCGTCGCGATCGGTCATTTCCCGGCATCCGTGGGCTTCGGCGAGGAGGGCAACTGTTCTCTCGCGGGCCACAGGGGCGGCACGAGCGGCCCGTACTTCAGGGATCTGGACGAGCTTGGTGTCGGCGACGAGGTGGTGTGTACGAACCTCGACGGCGAAGAATTCACATACGTCGTGACGGGGCAAATGGTCGTTGAACCCACGGACACCTATGTTGTAAAGAGCCTCGGAAAGGCCGGCAAATATCTCACGCTCGTGACCTGTACCAACCACGGTACCCAGAGACTCGTGGTGAGGTGCGAGCTCAAAGAACCCGAGACGGAGGACTGAGAGTAGGTCGCAAGGGCAGAAAGAGAGTGCAGACGGGAGATGCCCGAAAAACTGCGTCAGACGGCGTGTCTGCAAAAGAGAAGTGTATAGGGTTGTATATGGGGGAAAATGCAATGAGAAATCATGAGATGACAGAGGGACCGCTTCTTGACGGGCAAGGGAAGCTCGCGGAGTGCGGCTATGCAAAGAAGCTTGTAAAGCAGTATGACAGGAACGCCATAAAAGCGAAAAAGTCGCGCATCAAGGAGTGGGACTACTACTACATAGGGAACGATGAGTTCGGCGTGGCGCTCACGATCGACGACAACACCTACATGGGCCTTGTCGGCGCGTCCTTCCTTGATTTTACCGCGCCGAAGGAGAAGACGGTCAACGTGATCACTCCGTTCACGGGCGGCAAGACAAACCTCCCTCCCACATCCGCGAAGGGAAACGTGGGAGTCAGGGGAAAGCGCATCATAGCCGAGTTCTTAAACGACGGAAACGAGAGGATACTCAGGTTCCTCGTGAAGAAATTCAACGAGGAAGGCGACTTCTTTGTGGATGTCACGCTCAAAGAGCAGGAGGGCGGAGAGTCGATGGTCATCGCGACCCCGTTCCCGGGCAAGGACAAGGCTTTCTACTACAACCAGAAGATCATCGGCATGAGCGCTTCGGGCAAGGTAAAGCTCGGAAACAGGGAGCTGAAGATAGACCCTGAGACATCGCTTGGCCTGCTCGACTGGGG
>JAGDDC010000109.1 GCA_017958245.1 Lachnospiraceae bacterium | reverse complement strand
CTTGCCCGCGAGCTTGGCGGCGGTCGTCGTCTTGCCGGCACCCTGAAGGCCGCACATCATGATCGTTGTCATGCCGCCCGTGGAGTTCAGGCTGATCTCCGTCGTCGTGTCGCCCATCAGCTTGATCATCTCTTCGTTGACGATCTTTATGACCATCTGTCCGGGAGTCAGCGAATTGAGCACATCCGTGCCGACCGCTCTCTCGGAGACCGCGCTTATGAAGGCCTTCACGACCTTGAAGCTTACGTCCGCCTCAAGGAGGGCCATCTTTACTTCTCTCATGGCGGCCTTCACATCCGCCTCGGATATCCTGCCCTTGCCTCTGAGAGACCTGAAAACGTTCTGAAGTTTTTCGGTCAGACTGTCAAATGCCATATCTACTCCGTAAGAAACAGGTGCCAAAAGACACCGAAATGCTGTTTAAAGTATGTCTTCAACTATGCCCGAATGCTTTTCTATCTTGTCAAGAAGCTCCGTAAGATCCTTGTCCGGTTCGTGTGCGCTCCTGTAGGCCTTTACCAGACGCTCGATCTCCTCCATGTGTGAGAGGACCTCCTCCGTCTTCTTCTCGACCTGCAGGCATTTCTCATACATGAGGAGCTGCTTTTTTGAGCGGTTCACGGAATCCCTGATCGCCTGTCTTGAGACGTCCATGCTCTCGGCAAGCTCCGAGAGCGAAAGGTCGTCGAGAACATAGCCCTCAAAGATTTCTCTGTTCCTCTCACCGAGAAGCTCTCCGTAATAATCATACAAAAGGGAGAACTTGATCCTGTCGCTTACGGCAGATCTTCCCTCTTCGCTGTCTTTAGAAGCTGTTTTTGCGGCTAAGATCCTGTCCATACGCACCTCTTGATTCCTTAAGCTGATCCAAGGGTGTAAAGTTATTTTCTTCACACCCTTGCAAGTATAATATGAACTCTCCCGATTGTCAACTAAAATCTTTAAAGATCAGAGTTCTTTGAACAAAAACTCCCCATCCTCCATCATTATATAGGAATGTGCGCTCCCATTTTTGGGTATGGAGACCGATCCGGGGTTTAAGTACAGGTTTTCTTCGCCGAACTTCTCGCATGCAGGTATGTGCGTATGCCCGCACAAAAGAACGTCCCCCCTGCACAGTTTCGGAGGGTTCTCCCTGTTGTAGATATGGCCGTGAGTCGCATACACAACCCTTCCATCCATAGAGAGTATCATCATATCCGACATGACCGGAAAGTCAAGCACCATCTGGTCGACCTCCGCCTCACAGTTGCCCCTGACGCACAGGATCCTGTCCTTCTTCGCGTTGAGCATGGCTATGACTTCCTTTGGCGCATAATCTTTCGGCAGGTCGTTTCTCGGCCCGTGGTAGAGAAGGTCTCCGAGCAGCACGAGCCTCTCGGCCCCCGAAGCTTCAAAGGCATCGAGCATCTTCCTGCAATAGAAGGCCGAGCCGTGTATATCGGACGCGATCATCCATTTCATAGTCTTCCTCCAAAACCCGTTTTATCAGCAAAAGGGGCTGTCGCGATTAAGCGCCAGCCCCTGCTCTGTCATACGGGATATGATTTACTCGAAGCGTCAGCCGCATTTACGTCGACGCCCTTCTGCTGTGCCTGACGGTACTTGAAGAAGTCCGTTGCAACCTGAGGGAACAGAGCGTACGAGAGAACGTCCTCGTCCTGCTGGATCCACTCCTTGCACTCTTCTCTGAACTTGTCGAGCTGAGGCGGGATCAGGTCTGCAGGCCTGCAAGTGATGGGTTTTGTATCGCCGATGCACTTCTTCTGAACCTCGGGATTGAAAGGCTTGATAGTCTGGCCAAACTCTCCGGAGAGGATCTTCTTTGATTCCTTTGTGACCATCTTGTAGCGCTCGCCCTGAAGTACGTTGAGAACTGCCTGAGTTCCGACGATCTG
>JAGDDC010000108.1 GCA_017958245.1 Lachnospiraceae bacterium | reverse complement strand
TATCGTAGCCGCCGTGGCTGTAGAACTTCCTGTCCTCGGTCACTATCATGGCGTCGACCGCAGCCTTCGGGATCTCGTCAAATGATATATAATACTGGTCCTTGTCGCCCTTCATCTGCGACATCACACTGCCGTCCGCAAAGAAGCAAATGGTGTTCTGTGAGGCCTTGAAGTCCGATTCCTTCGAGGCTGCCGCTATGGCAAGCGCATCGGCCCTGTAGCCGAGGATAGTGCGTCCGTAGGCAAAGTAAAACCATATAAGCCCTGCAAGCAGGATGCAGAGCAGCACGAGAAAGATATTGAGGATGATCCTTGACACTCTGTGCTTTTTCTTTTCCATACGGACCTTTCGTGTTTGAATCCAAAACTAGAGCGAGATGACGTGCGCAGCTTCCCCGAGCATTCTCTCCTCCCTGTCGTGGCAGGTAAAACATATGACCTGGTTGTCGAAGTTTTCAAGTATCACATCGAGCGTTGACGAGAGCCTCTCGTCGTCAAATGCCTCAAATACTTCATCCAGTACGAGCGGCACGCTCTTCCCCTTGAAGAAGATGTCAGCGACCGCGAGCCTGAAAGCGAGCTCCGTCTGGTCCGCCGCCCCGGTGCTGAGGCTCTCGGGCGGAACCGTCGTGTTCCCGTCTTTCACACTTATGTGAAGCTCGTCGTCGACCACTGCGCTCTCGTGCTTTCCGGCAGTGAAGGCTCTGACATATTCCGTGAGCTTCTCGGACAGCAGCCTGTCAAAATGAGCGTGCATGCCCTGTGACAGTTCGGTGATGGCTTCGATCGCGTACCCGGCAGCCGCGTCCCTCTGTCTTGCCTCAAGGACCTGTGCTTCTGCCTCGTCTCTCTCTTTCTTCAGCAGATCGACCGAGCGCTCCCTCTGAGAAAGTACCGAGAACTCACCGTAGAGCGGCATCATCTCGCGCTTTATCCTTTCGCTCTCCTCAAGGAGCTCCATGCGCCTTCTTGAGAGCTCTCTGTACTCGGATCTGAGCATCTGTGTCTGACCCGCGTCACTCTTTTTGCTCTCCTCCTGTTTTATGATCCTCCCGGAGACGACTGCCACCGCGAAGAGTATCGCGGCCGCAGCAAGCGCTGCAACGCCTGCTCCGACGCCTATTGCGAATCTGTTGTTTGAAAAGAGCAGCACGATGATGCCCGCGAGCATGGTTATGACAGATGCGAGATACAGCCTGTCGCTGCGGGGTCTAACGCCGGTTTCTTCGCCTGGTGTCCCCTCTCCCGAAGCTTTTCTTTCGGGATCCTTCTCCTCTTGTCCCCGGGTCTCCTCCCCCGCTGTTTCCGCGGAGAAGCCCCGTCCGTCTTCTTCGCTTAGGAGTCTTTCCTCGTACTCAGCCTCCTCATTTTTCAAGAGATCCGCTATCCTCGCGCTCTCCGCCTCGAGCCTTTCAAGCCTTGAGCTGATCTTTGCGATATCCCCTGATATCCGCTCCTGCTCTTCAAGCTCCGCCTCGATCCGTGAAAGCCTTTGCTCTGCCTGTGACAGCGATGCGTCCTTTCTCCTTGTCCTAAGGTCCTTTAAGGCTCCTAAGACGTCTATGCTCGCGTCACCCCCGTAGCCTATGCCGGCTATCCTTCCGGTCACGTCTCCCTTCACTGCGGGGTCCGGAACGGTCTGCCTGTTCATGACACTCATGGTGTTTTTGTACGAGGACTCGCCAAGCTCGGGTATGAGCGAAGTTATGGTCCCGTCCGCGAGCTTTACCTCCGCGCCCGTGTCAACCCTCGTGAGCCTGACGCTCTTTTCGGAGCTTAAAAAGACGCGCTCGAGCCTGTAGCTTACGCCGCCGTGCTCAAAGACCATGCTCCCGCCGTAGCTCCCCGGGGCAGTCCTTGGCTTGTACCTGCTGTAGAGCTCGACCTTTGCGGCTCTCCCTCTCGACCTTGAGGCTCCAAAGAGCATGGCAAAAATAAAGGCATGCAAAGTAGACTTGCCGGTCTCGTTGCCGCCTTTTATTATGTTGAAGCCCTTGTCAAGCTTCAGGTCTAAGTTTTGCAGTTTTCCAAACGCTGTAACGTGCAGCTCTTTGATCCACATTTGCCCTCTCCAAAGTGTTGATCCGTATTTGCACCCTTCCCGGGAGCAGCCCTACCGCTCTCTCCCGGTATCCGAAGTCCCCGTGACCGCTCTCATGACGCCTGTCTTTTCGAGCAGGATGAGGAGCAC
>JAGDDC010000107.1 GCA_017958245.1 Lachnospiraceae bacterium | reverse complement strand
CTTTACGCGGTACATCCTCTCGATCTTCGGGATCAGGTCCTTTATCACCGCACTCTCCATGGCGACACCCGGACCGTCTATGTAGAAAGAGTTGAAGCCGTCCACAAAGACACCTATCACGTCCACAAACTTCTCAAGCATCCTGTTCATGTGGATCCTCTCCACGAAGTTGCGGTGGTTTCCGTATGCCCCGTGCAGGAAATAGATCACGGGGTATTCTCTTTTGCTGTTCTCCTCGAGGTCATATCCGCGCGGCAGATATATCGAATAATTCCAATCGAGCTTCAGGACCTCCGAGTATAGTGTACATTCGGGTGTGCTCACGCACTCCGCGATCGTTCTGTCTATATCCATGGTTTTCACGCGGCTTGGGGCGCCGCTGCCCTGTTTGAAGCCTTCCCGCAGATTATAATTTCCGTGCAAAAAAGGCTTTACAAAATCGAACATTTGTTCTATAATACATTTACCTAAAAAAACAGCGAAAGGAGGCCGCTCCCGGTCTTGCTCACACATTCCGGCATCCCGGGACAAAAACATGATCATGGACACACGCGACCGGCTTTTCGACGTTATATGCCAGCACAAGTCGGACCACACGATCATCCCCTTAAAGATCAGGCTCAAGGACGATGACGGCGAGTTCCAGACCTACGTGATCAGGGCTTACCGTGACCTCACGACCTACGGACGCTACAACATGCCCAACGGATTTCTCTGCGCGACCAACCACATCTACAACTTTGAGTGCAAGATCTCGGTCTTCGACAGAGAGAAGGTTATCCGTCTCATGTACAACGCCACTGACAACGCCTGGTCCATAGGAAACCCGAAGAACTGAAGGACCTGCTCACCGGACCGGCAAGGTCCGCAGGAACTCCTATTTAAAATTGATCTTCAGCTTCACGACCTCGCTCCTCGAGGGGAACTTGAAGTGGAAGCCCCATGCCCCCACTCCGCAGGTCGTTATGGAAGCCATGTCATCAAAGTATTTGAGCCCGTACACGTTGTCGTTGAAGGGGTTTACGAGCAGTTCGACCAACGGGAACTGGTGTCCGTGGGTGTGTCCCGAGAGCACCACGTCCGCCCCGCCCTGCGCGATCTGCGAAAGCCTCGTGGGCTGGTGGTTCATCACTATGACAGGGCGTTCCCTGTCCAGGTCAAACTCGGACATCTCCATGCCACGCTGCGAGTAGTCGAGCCTTCCGAGCAGGATCACGTCATCCGCTATGGTGACTGCCTCGTCCTCGAGCACTCTCACTCCCGCCTTTTTAAGATAGTCCCTCACGTTGTTCAAGGTCCCCATCTCGTCATGGTTGCCGAAGGAGAAGAAGAAACCGTACTTTGTCTTTACCTTAGAGAACTCCTCGACCATCATGTCAAGATAGTCCGCCGGCGTGTTCGAATCGATCAGATCGCCCACTATGAGCGCCGCGTCGGCGTCCATCGCGTTGATCAGGTCGACAGCGCGGGCCACCTCTCTCCTCGAAGTCCCGGTCCCTATATGAAAGTCCGAAGTCACCGCGAGAGTCACCGAATCGTTGACCGACTTTTTGTTCACATCTATTGAGTAGGCTTTTTCCGTGACGGCGCTCATGCTTATATAGCCCGTTATACCGAGTATCACGGTGATCGCCGCGACAGCACCGTAGAAACCTGCGCTCTTTACCGCCTTTACAAAGCCGTCTCCCTTTTTGAAGACCTTGAGTATCAAACAGACAAGGTTTCTGATCAGCATAGCAAGTCCCGAGTACACGAGGAAGACAAACTGGACTGCGGAGACAAACCTCGCGACAGTCCTGAGCGCCTCTCCCGGTATCGTCCTGAAGCCGAAAGCCGTGTACAGGGACACGAGCGTGAGCACGGTCTCAACCGCGATGAACAGCGCTTTCGGCAGCCCGACCTGCTTCCAAGCGCGGAAGTACCCATACAGGGTAAAGAAAAACAACGCGATCACGCCTATCAATATACCAAAGAACATAAACCTCATCCGCCACTCCTTTCAAACCTCATCCGCTCTAGCTGTAGCACTCCTTCTTGAGGACTCCTATGTAGGGGAGGTTGCGGTAGAAGTTCGAGTAGTCAAGCCCATAGCCCACCACGAACTCGTTCGCGATCTGGAACCCGCACATATCAGTGCTCAGAGCCTTGTCATGGCAGTCGATCTTGTCAAGGAAAGACACGGTCGTTACGGAAGCGGGATTCCTGGCCTCAAAGAGCTGCTTTAAGTATTTCATGGTGAGACCTGAATCAATGATGTCCTCAACTATGATCACATGTCTCCCGGTTATGTTGTTGTCAAGATCCTTTATGAGTTTTACTACACCTGTAGACTTTGCGGACTCACCATAGCTCGATACCGAGATGAAATCCATGTCTATCGGGCAGTCCATGCATCTGCACAGATCGATATAGAAGAAGGATGCGCCCTTGAGCACGCATACGAGCACGGGCCTCTTGTCCCTGAACTTCTCCGTGAGGTCTGCACCTATCTGCTCCACTCTGGCAGCGATCGCCTTCTCTGTGTACAGCACCCTCTCGATGTCCTCAGCAGCTGTTCTTATAAGCATCTTTATAACCTTTCCGCAGGCGGTGCACATCGGGGGTATGAGCATCTTCTGCGATGCCTTGGCCTGCTGCCCACCGATGAAGTCTGATGCTTTCTCTCAGACTTTCCCTTTTCTTACCTTACTTATTGTACATAAGAGCAGCAAAAAGTAAAGATGATTTGGCATAATCTTTTCATAAAACGCGGGAAAGTGTATATTCATGCAAGACATGCGGCAAGCGGGGCAGGGATCGCGCTACCTTGCCTTGGGATACTCGTTGCACAGGAGCCTGTAGGGTTCTTCGTCCTCCTCGATCTTCGGGAAGCGGCCCACCTTCTCGTAGAAGCGGTTGTCGGTGTTGTCATCGTTGCACTGGCTCACCTCTCCTATCAGCACGGCACCCGTTCCCTTCTCTACGTTAAAGTCGTGGTACATGCCGGGCTGGATGCTGATGCTCTCACCGGGACAGAGTCTGATCACGGTTCCTGCAGGCACAACTCTCTCACAGCCGTCCAGGTGGACCCTCACGTCGCCCTTCCTGTCGATATCCTCATCCTCCGTCGAGTTGTAGACGGTGATCAGCAGAGTGCCTCCGCCGCGGTTTATGATGTCCTCCATCTTGTTCCAGTGAAAATGCATCGGCGAGTACTGCCCCTCTTTGATGTAGAGGAGCTTCTCAGCGTAGGTTTTCCTGTACTTGTCACGCATCTTCAGGTTCCCGTTTCTCAAAGTGATCAAAGAGAACCCCGTATGCTCAAAGTCTCCGAGGCCGTAATCCGTTATGTCCCAGCCGAGCATGTTGTCCCTGATCTCGTCATACTCATGCCCCTTCTGGTTCCATTCTTCCGGCGTGAAGAAGCAAAAGGGCGGGAGCGAGAACCTGTACTCCCTGATCATCGATTCCATCTCCTTGAGCGCTTTGTTTATCTCACTTCTCTTCATATGATCCTCCTTGTTTGCCTGCTATTTCAGATACGAGACGTTCGCTTCGCCTTTGCCGCGCCTCAGCATGTCGTCCCTCAGTCTTTCAGCCCGCTTAGCCAGCTCCACAAAGTCTGTTTTTAATCTTCCGTCATACTTTAAAAATTCACCGCCCACCATGGTGTAGCGCGCATTTGAGCTGTTGCTGCTATAAAGTATGCTCGTGATGGGATTGTAAGTCATCATGGTATCGCAGGTTTTGAAGTCCCAGATGACGAGGTCCGCAGGTGTCCCTTCCTTTAGCTTCCCGGTCCCGAAGTTCAAGGCGTCATGTCCTCTCATGAGATACCGCCACATCTCATCGACCTTGCAGGCTTTCGGTTTGAAGTCAAACTTGCAGATAAGCGCGAAAAGCCTCGCCTGCTCGACAGGATTGAGTGTGTTGGAGCTTGCCGCTCCATCGGTCCCGAAGCTGAAATTGAGCTTCTCGTAGAAGTCAAAGAAGGTGCCTTTGCCAAGTCCCATCTTGAGATAAGTCTTCGGACAGAACGCGAAGAAACAGTCGTCCGTGAGATGATCAAGGAGTTCCTCCTCCATCCACAGGCAGTGCGCAAAGAGGATCTTGTGCTTTAAGAGCCCAGCCTCCTTAACGACCGTTGCCACGGACTTGCCGTAGCGTTCTTTTGAGAGTGTTATCTGATCCCTGTCATCATAGAGGTGCATGTGGATCGGAACGCCGAGTCTCCCCGCCGCTTCTCCCATCTCGGCGAGAGTATCGGGCGGACAGGTGTAGTCGGAGTGTATGCCCATGCGGAAGCTCACCCTGTCTGAGTCGTTCCTGTGTTTTTCTATAAACTCGCAGACACAGGCAAGTCTGTCCTTGTAATCGGGAGACGACCCAAAGAGCGTGGGCGACATATCGACCCTCATGCCGCTGTCCTTCACGGCCCTGAGCACTGTCTCCTCTCCGAAATAATGGTCTGCAACCGCTGTGACTCCGTTGTTTATGAGTTCGCAAAGTCCCAGCATGGTGCCCACATAGATATCTTCCTCCGTCATCTTGCTCTCATAGGGAAAGATCAGCTCGTTGAACCATTCGTCGGGCGTCGCGTCCTCCGCGATACCCTTGAAGATGTTCATGGCAAGATGTGTGTGAAGGTTAGTGAGGCCGGGACTTACAAAGAGACCGGTGCAATCGACAGTCTCAAAGCCTTCCTCACAGCAGTTCTCTCCGCTGTCGCATATCTTTGTGATCTTTCCTCCGCTTATGCATATGTCTTTCCCGGGGATCACCTTTGCATCCTCTGTTATGAGTGTAGCGTTCTTTAAACAATATCCCATGTTCCGCCTCCTTAACCAAAATCTCACATTTACTCGCTCTACAAAGGAGAGCGACAAAAGATACTTTTGTCGCTCCGCAATGTTTAAAAGTTCATGTCCCACCCGTCACGGACAGGATCTTAGCCCGCAACCGATCACGATCCCGAGATCGTCACGCCCTCTACGGCAAGGAACGGCAGGAGGCTCGTTCCGTCGTTTCGGTACTCCTTCGATATGGACTTTACGTTCTGAAGGATCTCTGCGAGGTTTCCGCTGACCATAGTCCCTATGACAGCCTGCTTGATCTCACCGTTCTCGATATAGAAGCTGTTCTTTGCAACTCCCGAGAACTCTCCGTTCGAGCCGGGTTCTCCGCCCGAGAATCCGCCGAGCAGAAGGCCTTTCTTCACACCCTTTATCATGTCCTCAAGAGGAGTGTCACCGGGCTCGAAGATGATAGCGTTGCTCAGGTTCTTCGTGGGCTTCATGCCCGTCTTGTTCGCGTAGTAAAGACTCATCATAAAGCTCTTTAAGACGCCGTTTTCTATCACGTTCACGTTCTCGGCTCTGTAGCCGTCGGAGGTGTAGGGGCTGAGCATGACAAGCCTGTCGTCATCGCACACGAGTCTCATGTTCACTCTGCTGTCAGCGACTTCCTTGCCCAGCTTGTCCTTCCAGATACTCTTGCCCTCGAAGATCGAAGATCCGTACAGGAAGTTTGCGCCTATAAAGTATACGAATTCTCCAAGCGCCTGGGGAGCGATGATCACCGTTCCCTCAAACTTTTCTTCAATTGTAGAAGGATTGAAGCTCCTCTCCGTGTTCTCAAGAGTCGTTCTTATGTCGCCCTGCTCGATCAGGGGAGTGTCCAGATCGGCCGTCGCAACATATGCAAAGTTGATACCCGTTGTGTTCTCTCCGTCGTTGCCCGCAAATTCAAGAACAACCTCGTACAACCCCTCATAGGTCTCAAACTCCGTCCCGTTCGAGTTTGCATAGATCGAGTGTATCTTCTTGTGATCGGTGCACACCGTCTGGATCTTTATCTTCTTGAACTCCTTGCCTACTGTCTCTACAAGTTTCTTGGTGCATTCAAAGAACTTGTCCATATCCGGCTCGATGTCTCCGATATGGAAGGTCTCGCTCTTCTGGCGCTCAGCTATATCATTTGCGGGATCCTCGGGTGAAGACTCAGCTGAAAGCTTCGCGTCTGCCGCAAGCTTGGCAAGGCCCTCATCCGAGAGGTCGTTGCCGTGGGCCTGACCTTTCTTTGCGCCGAGGAAAGCCGTAAGGCTCGCGTCCTTGTCAAAAGTGGTCCTGTAAAGGGTGAACTCTTTTTCCAGAGTGTTGAACTCTTTCTTTGTGCTCTCAGACACCGCATATGCGTATTTCTCAATACCCGCATCGGCGATCTTGCTCCTGAAAGCAGCAGATATATCTTTTATACCGGCCATCCTATCTACCTCCTATAGCTATCTTGCATCTGAGCGCAGGGCCTCCCATGGTCACGGGTATCATCTGCTTCTTGCCACAGAATCCCGAGGAAACCCACGTGATCTCGTCGGAAACCATATCGACCGTCTTTAACATTTCAAATGCGATCCCGGAGACCGTGGTGTCCAAAAGCGCTCTTCCGAGCTTGCCGTTCTTGATCTCGTAGCCCAAAGCCACTCCGAACATGAACTCACCGGTGAGATCGGCCTGTCCGTTGGAGCTGTCGATGAGATAATACCCGTCATCGATCGACGCGATCATGTCCTCGAGCTTGTCCTTGCCGGGAAGCACCGCGGTGTTGCGCATACGGATGAGAGGCTCGTCCGAGAAGCCCCATGCTCTAGCGTTGCCCGTAGGCCTCATGCCGAATCTCTCTGCACTCTCGCGGTCGTGCATATAGCCTTTGAGGATGCCGTTCTCTATGAGGAGCGCGTCCTCAGCGACCGTTCCCTCATCATCAAGCCATACGGGGATATCAAGTATCTGCCCGTAAGCCGTGTTTGCGAAATCGACCATAGTCACGAGATCCGAGCCGACGCGCTTGTTCAGGCACGGTCCGGCTACCGAACCGCCCGTCACGAGATCGGCCTCGACAGTGTGTCCGACAGCCTCATGTGCGAGCATGCCGCTCATATACCCGTCGAGGATCACAGTCTTCACACCTGCGTCAGCGAAGATGCCCTCTTTCTTTTTCATGAGATGGTTGTACATCTCGTCGATACCCTTAAAGACACCGGCCAGATCCGTGAAGTTGTCCTCGAAGCTTCCTCTGCCTCCAAATGCCTTGAACATCTCAACCGGCACTCCGTCCTTCGTCTCGGCGTTTAAGTACACGTAGATATAGCATCTCGGATAGACCATGTGGCCGCTCGACGCATCCGACGAGAGTATGATCTTGTCCTGAGTATCCTCATAGTAAACTACCGTGCGGCTCGTGAGATCGGGATAGGTCTTTTCGATGTAGCTGTCGACCTCTTTGCAAGCATCGATGTATCTCTTCTGCTCGATATCCACGATGGTGAGCCTCGTCTGAAGGTTCTCCTGTCTGAGTGCAGGATAGGAGAAAGGCCCCTTTCCGATATGTCCGTGAAGGAAGGAAGCGTTCTCGGTCGCAGCCTTGAGCACGCTCCTTGCGTCCTCCGCCGAGTAAGCAGCGGTCGAGGCAAAGCCGTACCTTCCGTCCCTGTTGACTCTTGCGCTCACGCCCTTGCTCTCGGAGCGCTCGTTCCTCACGAGATTCCCCTTGACGAGCGTGACACGTCTGATCCTGTTCTCATGTCCCCTGAGAACTGTAGAAAACCCATCCGCAAGGTATTCCCTCTGCGGAGTGATAATATCCTTTAACATCTTTTGTACCTTGCCGCAGGCATGGTGCTCATCAATGACGTGCCTGCGGCGGCATCGATGTAAGTCTGAAAGACTCGCTTTCAAACTTAAACCTCCTTACATATAACTTCCTTACCTTACCAATCATCCCATAATTCGACAAAAGAATCAAGAAGAACTTGGAATTAGTTTTCAAAAGTCCTTTCCGCAAATGAACAAAAACCCCACAGGAATGCTCCTGTGGGGAATCGTATTGACTTGCTATGCTCCACAATAAGTATCGCACAATTTCTTGTGCCTAATAATCATATTGTCCCTGGAGGTCGGTCAGGCCGTAGATGCTGTCGCTGTAGTCGAAGACCTCCTCCATGGCTATCAGTCTGTCGGCCTCCGCCTCGGAGATCGCAAACTGAGTGCTCAGCTCGTCAAGGATCTGGTTCTTCACGTAGTTCATGTCGTCCACGATGTCGAGGATCGATGCGAGCTGTATGTACTTGTTGTAGCGCTGCAGACCTTTAAGCAGCGAATCGAGCGCCTTGTCGGTGTTGCCGATGGACAGGAAGTTGTTGTACGAGTTGAGCTGCTTGTTCACGTACATGACTGTCATGATCCTGTCGTAGAGGACTATGTCCTCGTCCTTGATGTCAAGTCCGTAGACATCATAATAAGCGTCGTTGTAGCGCTGTCTGTCAAAATCGGTCTGAGCGTTCTGTATGCTCAAGTTGTAGGTGTAGATGTTGGTTCCTATGATGACTGCGACTGTGAGGACCGCGAAGATGACTACGAGTATCGTAGCTCCGGCCTTGTTGATCTTGCCCTCGTCCTCGTACTCCTCGATCGCAAGCCTTGCTTCCTTCTTCTGCTTTGCCTTGAGGGCAGCGGCCTCCTTCTTCTCCTTGGCGATCGCTTCCTTCTCGGCCTTGGCCTTGGCTGCCTCCTCAGCTCTCGCGGCCTTGTCCTGCTCGGCCTTGGCCTTCTTCTCTTCCTTCGAGAGCGACTTTCTGGCTTTCGCCTCCTCGGCGTCTTTCTTCTTCTTCTCGTCCTCGGCCTTGAGCTTCTCTATCCTTGCGGTCTCTTCCTCGGGAGTCCTCTGCTCATATATGTTGAAGAACAACCGCTTGAACCAGTTCTGTTTCTTCTTTTCTCCGGCCTTTGCCTGCTCCTTCTCGGGGATCAGGCTCGAGAGCTCATGTTCGAACTCTCCGCTGCTGATCGAGTCCATGATGAGCTCGAGATCGTCCTCGGTGTTCTGCTCGGGCTCGACCTCCGTGAACGCGTTCATGAGGTCTTCCTCAGTACCAAATGAAGCCGCGTCGCTCGGATGGAGCGGCTCCTCGGGAACGACCTTCTGCATCTCGACATCCGGCATCGAGACATCGGGCATGTCGAGCATAGCGCCGATATCGGGAAGTCCGCCGTCGTCACTGTCTGCGCTCTCTGGCTCTCCGCCCTCAGGTCCGAAAAGATCGCCAAGCTCGGGCATGAGTCCGGGGTCCTCGGCCTCAGGCTCCGCACCGGCAGTCGTCTCATCTCCCATGTTGAGCAGATCACTCAGATCATACTCTTCCTCTGCGGCAGGCTCTGCAGCCTCATCTCCGCCGTCCAAAGCGCCGAGATCGGGCACTTCGTCTCCGGGGTACTCGGTAAAAAGATCATCCATATCTGCCATGGGGGAGTCTGCGGAATTCTCCTTCTCCGCCTCATCAAATATAGCGCTTATGTCATCGGGAGCGAGAGTCTCCTCGGGCTCGGCATCGACAGGTCCTTCCTCCTCATCGCCAAACAGGCTGTCGAGAAGGTCGTCCATATCGTCCGCTGCCTCTGTATCTGCAGCAGGATCTTCTTCTGCCTCGGGCACGAGATCATCTCCCATGTCGGGAACGAGGTCTTCCGCCGCTTCAGGCATGAGGTCATCTCCCATATCGGGAACGAGGTCTTCTTCCGCCTCGGGCACGAGGTCATCTCCCATGTCGGGAACGAGGTCTTCTTCTGCTGCTGCTTCAGGCATGAGGTCATCTCCCATATCGGGAACGAGGTCTTCCTCAACCTCAGGAACGTACTCCTCTTCCTCAGCCTCGGGAACAAACTCGTCTTCTGCCTCAGGTACGAGATCCTCTCCCAAGTCAGGAACAAGGTCCTCCTCAGCTTCAGGCATGAGGTCATCTCCCATGTCCGGAACAATGTCCTCCTCTGCCTCAGACATGAGGTCATCTCCCATATCGGGAACGAGGTCTTCTTCTGCTGCTGCTTCAGGCAT
>JAGDDC010000106.1 GCA_017958245.1 Lachnospiraceae bacterium | reverse complement strand
GATTACGCGCAGGAAGCGATCAGGCTCGGAGTCACAAGGTTCATTCTCAAACCGTCGAACATGGACGAGCTCATAGAGGCCGTCGGTGAGATGGCGAGAAGATGCAAGGCCGAAGGCGCGGAAAGCGCTGCGGCGCCTGCACAGAGCAGGACCGAGGATGCGGGATCTTCCGCACAGGACAGGGGCTCTGCGGAGACTGCGGGAGATATCCCCGTATCGGCAGCAGGCAGCTTCACCGTGAACAAGGCGGTCGAGTATATCAACGCGCATTACAAGGAGCGTCTCACACTTGCAGATGTGGCGGACAAAGTATATGTGAGCCAGTGGCATCTCTCGAAGCTCCTCAACAAGCATCTGTCAAAGAGCTTTCTTGAGATCCTCAACCAGGCCAGGATAGATGCGGCCAAAAAGCTGCTCGAGGACCCGTCCTTCAGGATCAGCGATGTGGCATGGGAAGTGGGTTTCCTTGACTTTGCCCACTTCTCGAGAGTGTTTAAGAAGATGACCGGCGTATCGCCGAACGGATACCGCAATTCGCTGTGACGGATGTTATGACGTTCTTATAAAACCTGATGAAAGAACTACATCTTCGTGCTATAATAGATCTGAAACCGGTATTCCTTTAAGCAAGAAGAGCAAAATATGCTCAGGAGGGAAGTCATATGTACAAAGAAAGGTCGCACAAGTTTTGCTCCGGGTTTCTGAAAGTCATTGCGGTGGCGCTGTCACTGATCCTGATCGCGGGAGCTTTGCCTGCCCGTGCCGCATCCAACGAGATCGTAGTCAAAACAAAGAAGCAGCTGGTCAAAGCAATGGAATCGAAATCGGCCGCCACGATCATTTTCAGGACAAACAGAAAAACAAAGTTTATCATTCCCGAACTCACAAGCTCCGCGAACAAGAAGCTTGTTATGGAGGCACCCAATGCAAGAGCCTTCAATAAAGCCACCTTTAAGACCATAACCCTCAACGGATCGGAGTATTTTAACGAGAGAGGAAACGATAACTCGCTCTACGTCAAGGGTGACGGCATCAAGCTGACTGTCTCCAAGGGGATCGAAGCCAAAAAAGTCAGTATCACGGCCACAGACGTGAGCATTAAGGTCGCGTCGAACGGTAATGTCGGTGATATCGTCTGCAACAAGAAAGAAGCGGATATCAAGATCGCAGTCGCCAAGAACGCCGAAGCAAACGTCACGGTCAAAAAGAAGACAGATCTTACAGTCACAGGCGATAAGACGTCCGAAATCTCGGTTGTATCCCAGGCAGCCGATACCAAGATAAACACATCTGTTCCTATGAAGATCGTTGCAGAGAAGGACACTGATATCGTCATGAAAAAAGGTTCCGAAGGATCGACGGTTACAAACGGTAAGGACGCGGATGTCAATATCTCCGGAGATGCAGCAGGTTCAGCCACCGTCAAAGGCCCTTCCGGAGAGGTGATCAAAGAGCCCGAAAAAGACCCGGATGGAGATCCTTCAAAAGACTCGGATGGAGATCCTTCAAAAGACCCCTCCGAAGATCCCCCGGCAGAGCCGGAGAACGGAGAAACGGTTCCGGAGCCTACGCTGCCGATCATCATCACTCCCCCGGCTTTGGGTAATTCTTATAAGGTCACTGTGGTTCTTAATGAGACCAACGGAAGCATCAGGGTTTCGAGTACAAATGGCACTGTGGGTTCACGTTTTTTTATAAGCGTGAGTGACACTGTGACTTTTAAATTCAGTCCCCATTCAGGTTATAAGCCAAGCATAGACTATACCGGAGGCGGTCGGGCGGCCGAAGTGATAAAGCAAACGGACTACGTCTGGACGATCACGAATATCACTGCAGATATCACTATACATGCAGGCTTTGAGCTCATGACAGCAACCGACGCGATAACGCTTAAGGCCGGGAACGTTACTCAAGTTACGCAAGGGACAGTTACCGGAAAGGCTTTTGAACTCAAATTGGACTCTACGAAATACGCAACCGTTACTTCCGTTGGGGGCGACATAGACGTGGAGCTTACACCGGAAGGGGCTGCAAAAGCGTCTGATGTGATAACGATTGATTTTTCTGAGTTTGCCACTGTAGATAGCGGTGACTGGGATCTGATCTACAACAGCCCTGCGATCATAGTGCACATCGCAGACTCTTTCACTAACTTAGGTCTGGTTTATTTCCCTGCGGGCAAGCTGCCCACATGGATTATTCCCGAAGTTGTGCATTGGCATATCTCCGAGAAACCGTAACTAAAAAGGCTGAGAGAATGATTCTCTCGGCCTTTTTTAGATTCATACGAGGTATGGAAAGGGAAGCTTAAGCCTTCGGCTCACTCTCCCTCTTTGCCAGCTCTTCGTGGATATAATCCCTGATCGTGTCATGGACGAGCTCGGCGATCTGGGTTGATTTCATGTCCTTGTAATCCTCGTAGCAGAGAGGCTTGAAGACATGGACATATACTGTGACTTTCTTGAGCGACCTCCTGTCAAAAGGAAGGAAGCTGTCTATCAGCGCTATGGGCACGATGGGGCATTTGGCCATGGTGGCACTCTTGAAAGTGCCGCCTTTGAAGGGCCCGATCTCGTTGCCGTTCTTGCTTCTCGTTCCCTCGGCGAAGATCACGAAATTCTCACCATTCTTTACGCGCTCTGCCACGTTGTTTATGATGGTGAGCGACTGCCTGATGTCTTCCCTGTCGATGAACTCCGCATCGAGAATCCTCATAAGCCTGCCGAGCAGAGGGACCTTTCTGGTCTCTTTTTTTGTGACCACAGAGAAGGGCCTGTCGATCATCTCGATCAGAGACATGACGTCGAACATCCCCTGGTGATTCGGGAAAATGATGTATCCGTCCTCTTTCGGGAGGTTCTCAAGGCCTGTGCAGACCACTTTGATCCGCCCGCCCTTGTTGGCGCCCGGCGTAAACCGGTGCAGAAAGGCGTAGCGCTCGAAACGGTCGTGCTTGTCCGTGTGTGACATCCTGAAAAACTTGACGAAAAGGTAGGGCAGCTTGTAAAAGTTGGTTATGAACATCAATATGATCCTTAGCATATCCTGCGTCACCTCTGCTTATAATGTGCACAAGGTCTGCAACCGGGACTGCAGACCTTTTACATATGATCATTGTCGTGGAACTGTGATCAGTTTATCTCGTAACCCTTGAGCATCTTTGCGCGCGAAGGATGGCGCAGCTTTCTGAGGGCCTTGGCTTCGATCTGGCGGATCCTCTCACGTGTGACCTTGAACTCTCTTCCCACTTCCTCGAGCGTTCTGCCTCTGCCGTCGTTCAATCCGAAGCGGAGCACGAGAACACGTCTCTCACGCTCGCTCAAGGTGTCAAGAAGCTTGCTGATCTGGTCCCTGAGCATCGCGTAGCTTGCCGCTTCCTCGGGTCCCATGATCGTGTCGTCCTTGATGAAGTCACCCAAATGACTGTCGTCCTCCTCACCGATCGGTGTGTCGAGCGATATCGGGTCTGCGGAGACCTTGAGTATCTCTCTTACCTTGTCGACGGAGAAGTCGAGCGCATCCGCGAGCTCCTGCTCGGTAGGTTCCCTGCCGAGCTCCTGAAGAAGACTTCTCGATACGCGGTATGTCCTGTTGATCACTTCGGACATGTGTACAGGGATCCTGATGGTCCTCGACTGGTCGGCGATCGACCTTGTGATGGCCTGTCTGATCCACCATGTCGCGTAGGTGCTGAACTTGTAGCCTTTTCTGTAGTCAAACTTGGCAACGGCTTTGATGAGGCCTAAGTTGCCTTCCTGGATCAGATCGAGGAACGAAAGCCCGCGGCCCACATATCTCTTCGCGATGCTGACAACAAGCCTTAAGTTTGACTCGGTGAGCTTGTCCTTGGCAGCCTCGTCGCCGTTCTCGATCCTCTTTGCAAGCTCGACCTCTTCCTCCATAGTGAGCAGAGGGTAGCTTCCGATCTCTTTGAGATACTGCTTGACGGGGTCGTCTGAGAGCGCCTCTGCCATGATGGACAGGTCTTCCGCCTCCGAGAGCACGCTCTCGTCGTTGTCCATCTCAAGGAGCATCTCGTCGCTGGGCAGATCATCGTCGTTCGGGTTCATGATGACGATGTTGTTCGCCTCAAGGTACTCGTAGATTTTGTCGATCTGAGTGGGAGACAGGTTGGTCTCCTTGAAGAAGGAGTTGAGCTTGTCGATGTCTAAAACACCCTTGTTGCTGTTTGCAAATGCGACCAGCTCCGAAAGCCTTGCTTCAAAGGGTTTCTTCTCGTCCTTTGCGGCGCTGTCCTCAGCCTGCTTCTTCTCCTCGCCCTTTTTGTCCTCGGCCTTGGCCTTTGAGGCCTTTTTCTTCGCAGCCTTTTCCTCGGCGGGAGCGGCCTCCTTGACCTCGGCCTCAGCCTTGGTCTCGGGCTCTGCCTTAGGCTCCTTGACTTCTGCGTCTGCCTTGGTTTCAGCCTTCGCCTTGGCCTC
>JAGDDC010000105.1 GCA_017958245.1 Lachnospiraceae bacterium | reverse complement strand
CGCGTCAGCGACCAGCGTCTGATCGGAGAGATCATCGAGATCCACGGAGACCAGGCGTCTGTACAGGTTTACGAGGAGACATCGGGACTTGGTCCGGGCGCGCCTGTCGAGTCGACGGGGGCTCCCCTTAGCGTAGAACTCGGACCCGGACTTATCGGAAGTATTTACGACGGAATTCAGAGACCTCTTGTAAGGATCATGGAACAGACAGGCAACAACCTTACGCGAGGCATCGAAGTACCCTCGCTTGAGAGAGAACAGGTATGGCATTTCCGGCCTACCGCAGCTGTCGGGACGAAAGTCATCGGCGGCGACATCATAGGAACCGTTCGCGAGACTCCCATCGTTGAGCAGAAGATCATGATCCCGAACGGCATAGCGGGTACGATCAAGTCGATCAACGAGGGTGACTACAAGGTAGAGGATACGGTATGTGTCCTTGAAGGCGAAGACGGACAGGAGATCAAGGTCTCCATGCTCCAGAAATGGCCCGTCCGCAAGGGCCGTCCCTACAAAGAGAAGCTCTCGCCCGAGATGCCGCTGATCACAGGACAGCGTGTCATCGATGCGCTCTTCCCGATCGCAAAGGGCGGTGTTGCAGCCGTTCCCGGACCTTTCGGAAGCGGAAAGACAGTCGTTCAGCACCAGCTTGCAAAGTGGGCGGATGCGGACATCGTAGTCTACATCGGCTGCGGCGAGCGTGGTAACGAGATGACCGACGTTCTCAACGAGTTCCCCGAACTCAAGGACCCGAAGACCGGCCACTCTCTCATGGAGCGAACCGTCCTCATAGCAAACACCTCGGATATGCCCGTTGCGGCACGTGAGGCATCCATCTACGTAGGTATCACGATCGCTGAGTACTTCCGTGACATGGGATACTCGGTAGCGCTGATGGCCGACTCGACATCACGTTGGGCGGAGGCTCTCCGTGAGATGTCCGGACGTCTCGAGGAGATGCCCGGTGAGGAAGGTTACCCCGCATACCTCGGATCGCGTCTTGCTCAGTTCTATGAGCGCGCGGGACGTGTTATCTCGAACGGAACGGAAGGCCGTGAGGGTGCGCTCTCTGTTATCGGCGCGGTTTCGCCTCCCGGCGGTGATATATCCGAGCCCGTATCGCAGGCTACACTGCGTATCGTAAAGGTCTTCTGGTCGCTCGACGCAGGCCTCGCCTACAAGCGTCATTTCCCGGCGATCAACTGGCTGACAAGTTACTCAAACTATATAGACAACATGACCAAGTGGTTTAACGAAGCCGCAGGCGGCCCCTGGATGGAGTGCCGAGGCAGGATCATGAGTCTCCTCTCGGACGAGGCTTCACTCCAGGAGATCGTGCAGCTCGTCGGTATGGATGCCCTCTCGGCTCCCGACAGGCTCAAGCTCGAGGCTTCCAGATCTATCCGTGAGGACTTCCTGCATCAGGATGCGTTCCACGAGGTCGACACCTACACGCCTCTCGAGAAGCAGTACAGGATGATGAACCTTGTGCTCGAGTTCTACGACATCGCGCTCGCAGCCCTCAAGGAGGGAGCTTCGATCGACAAGATCTCAACGCTTCCCGTGCGTGAGAGGATCGGACGTTATAAATACATCAAGAACGAAGATCTTGCGAAAGAGTATGACGATATCATCCATCAGCTTCACGTTGAGATCGACGCACTGAAAGGAGATGAGGACTAATGCCGAAGGAATACAGAACAATACAGGAGGTAGCGGGTCCTCTTATGATGGTTTCGGGCGTTGACGGTGTGGCCTACAACGAACTCGCAGAGATTGAGCTTGCAAATGGTGAGAAGCGCCGCTGTAAGGTCCTCGAGATCGACGGCGGAAACGCACTGGTACAGCTCTTCGAGGCTTCGACCGGTATCAACCTCTCCGACAGCAAGGTAAGATTCCTCGGAAGGACCATGGAGCTCGGCGTATCGGAAGATATGCTCAGCCGTGTGTTTGACGGACTCGGACGTCCCATAGACAACGGCCCCGAGATCCTTCCCGACAAGAGGATGGACGTAAACGGACTCCCCATGAACCCTGCGGCAAGAAACTACCCCCAGGAGTTCATTCAGACGGGCGTTTCGGCTATCGACGGTCTGAACACCCTCGTCCGCGGACAGAAGCTTCCCATCTTCTCCGCATCGGGTCTTCCGCATGCGGAGCTTGCAGCACAGATCGCAAGGCAGGCGAAGGTTCGCGGTACGGACGAGCAGTTCGCGGTTGTATTCGCTGCGATGGGTATCACCTTCGAGGAGGCGAACTTCTTCACGGAGAGCTTCCGTGAGACCGGAGCTATCGACCGTTCAGTCATGTTCATCAACCTCGCAAATGACCCCGCCGTAGAGCGTATCGCAACACCTCGTATGGCGCTCACCGCGGCTGAGTATCTCGCTTTTGAGAAGGATATGCACGTTCTTGTTATCCTCACGGATATCACGAACTACGCTGACTCACTCCGTGAGGTTTCCGCTGCACGTAAGGAAGTTCCCGGACGCCGTGGTTATCCCGGATACATGTACACTGACCTGGCTTCGCTCTATGAGCGCGCCGGACGTCAGAAGGGCAAGAAGGGAAGTATCACCATGATACCGATCCTCACCATGCCCGAGGATGACAAGACTCATCCCATCCCCGACCTCACCGGTTACATCACCGAGGGTCAGATCATCCTCTCCCGTGAGCTTCACCGCCAGGGTGTTGTACCTCCGATCAACGTTCTTCCTTCGCTTTCGCGTCTGAAGGATAAGGGTATCGGCGAGGGCAAGACCCGTGCGGACCACGCGAACACCATGAACCAGCTCTTCGCTGCATATGCGCGAGGCAAGGAAGCAAAGGAACTCATGGTCGTACTCGGCGAGGCAGCCCTCACGGACATCGACAAGCTGTACGCGGAGTTTGCGGACCGCTTCGAGAAAGAGTATGTATCTCAGGGCTATGAGGCCAACCGAGACATCGAGGAGACCCTCGAGATCGGCTGGAAACTGCTCTCCATACTTCCGAGAGCCGAGCTCAAACGTATCAAGGACGAGTTCCTCGACAAGTACTACGGAAAGTTCTGATACGGAGCCCGCGCGAAGAAACCTCTGCCGCCTGTCCTACGGACTGGCAGAGAAGAGATCGGATAAGAAAGGAGACAGATTATGGCCGGTACGCAGGTTAATCCTACCCGTATGGAGCTCACGCGCCTCAAGGGAAAGCTGACAACAGCTATCCGCGGGCACAAGCTCCTGAAGGATAAACGAGATGAGCTCATGCGTCAGTTCCTTGATCTTGTTAGAGAAAACAAGGCGCTCCGCGAGAAGGTTGAGGGCGGTATAACCGCCGCGAACAAGAGATTCGTTCTTGCGAGAGCAGCCATGGAGAACGAGGCTATGAACGAAGCCCTCATGGCACCCTGCCAGGAGGTGAGCCTCGAGGTGTCGAAGAAGAACGTCATGAGTGTTGACATTCCTGTCTTCGAGTACGGCACCAGGACCTCGGATCCAAACGATATGTATTGCTACGGTTACGCGTTCACCTCGAGCGATCTGGATGACGCGGTGACCTCGGTGGCGGATATACTGCCGGATCTGCTGAAACTCGCGGAGATCGAGAAATCCTGCGCCCTGATGGCGGCGGAGATCGAGAAGACGAGGCGAAGGGTTAACGCCCTCGAGCACGTCATGATCCCGGATATGCAGGAGAAGATCAAATACATCAAGATGAAGCTTGATGAGAACGAGAGAAGTACACAGATAAGGCTGATGAAGGTTAAGGATATGATGCTTGAACAGAAGCACCATTACAAGGAAAAGATGCTCGAGAGAGCACAACAAGGGTAAATGAGAGGGCTGCCGCATATGCGGCGGCCCTTTTTTTCACGGGGAGATTGTGGGCTGCCACGTAAGGTTTTTTCGGGGACGGCTTGCGCCTTAATTCGCGACGCAGCGGACGCTATGCTCGCACTGCGCAGGGCTTGTGCTCGCTAAGCGCCGGCGTCGCTCCATACCCCTCAAAAATCCTTACGGGCGCGCCCGCAGAATTCGAACTCTGAAAAGGGCCCGTCGAAAATGCGGCAGCCTTCTCATCCGGAGGTAAGATGTGGGGAGTGGGGAAGTATTATTTGCGGACACACATCATGTGGACGGATGAAAAAGGACTTGAAAAAAGGGCGGTTGTGGCATATATTTATACAAGTGTATGCTTTGGAAGGCAGATTCCGGGCGAAGATGTGTTAGGAACGCTGTGGAAGCGGATTTTGAGCGGAGTATTGTTATGAATGTGTAAAAAGAGATAGAGAGAAGAAGAACCTTTGCGATCATTTCGCACCCTGACGCGGGAAAGACGACACTTACGGAGAAGCTGTTGCTTTACGGGGGTGCTATAAATCTTGCGGGGTCTGTGAAGGCGAAGAAGACTGCGAGACACGCGGTGTCTGACTGGATGGAGATCGAGAAGGAGAGAGGTATCTCCGTTACTTCGTCTGTCATGCAGTTTGACTACGAGGGGTATTGCATAAACATACTGGATACGCCGGGACACCAGGATTTCTCGGAGGACACCTACAGGACACTGATGGCTGCTGACTCTGCGGTGATGGTGATCGACGGTTCGAAGGGCGTTGAGGCGCAGACCAAGAAGCTGTTCAAGGTGTGCGTCATGAGGCATATACCTATATTTACGTTTATAAACAAGATGGACCGTGAGGCGCGCGACACCTACGAGCTCCTCGACGAGATAGAGACAGTGCTCGGGATCTCGACCTGTCCCATGAACTGGCCTATAGGTTCGGGCAAGGGGTTTCAGGGCGTATACGACAGGGAGACGCAGACGATCAGCCGCTTCTACGCCGCAAACAACGGCATGAAGGCGGTGGACACCGTTGAGGCGAAGATCGGTGATCCCTCACTCGACGGGATCATAGGAAAAGAAGCACATGAGAAGCTCTCCGAGGAGATTGAGCTGATAGACGGCGCCACGACGGAGTTCGACCTCGACATGGTGCGAGAGGGCAAGCTGACGCCCGTGTTCTTCGGATCCGCGCTCACAAATTTCGGAGTGCAGACCTTCCTTGAGCATTTCCTGAAGATGACGACATCGCCGCTCTCAAGGACTTCTGACAAGGGCGTGATCGATCCGATGAAGGAGAAGTTCTCCGCTTTCGTCTTCAAGATACAGGCGAACATGAACAAGGCTCACCGCGACAGGATCGCGTTCATGAGGATCTGTTCGGGCAGGTTCGACGCGCAGGAGGAAGTGTACCACGTTCAGGGGGACAGGAAGCTCAGGCTCTCCCAGCCCCAGCAGCTCATGGCCCAGGACCGCAAGATCCTCGACGAGGCCTACGCAGGAGACATAATCGGAGTCTTCGACCCGGGCATCTTCTCAATAGGCGATACGATCTGCGCCGTGGGAGAAAAGTTCTCTTACGAGGGCATACCCACATTTGCGCCTGAGCATTTTGCAAAGATCAGACAGACCGACACCATGAAGCGCAAGCAGTTCGTGAAGGGCGTCACTCAGATCGCACAGGAAGGCGCGATCCAGATCTTCCAGGAGTACCAGACCGGCATGGAAGAGATCATAGTGGGTGTAGTCGGAACCCTTCAGGGTGACGTGCTCAAATACAGACTTGAGAGCGAATACGGCGTCGAGATCGGCATGGACACCCTGCCCTACGAGTACATACGCTGGGTAGAGCAGACTCCTGTACCGCTCGAAGACCTCTCGCTCACCTCAGACAGCAAGCGCGTAAAAGACATGAAGGGCAACCCCCTGCTCCTCTTCGGCCACCAGTGGTCCATCGGAACCGTCTGCGACCGCAACAAAGGACTCGTGCTCGCGGAGTTCTCGAGAAACTGACAAACAGTCGGGCAGCCCGCCTGTTTTATCGTTATTTGCGTATAAGAAAAGGCGAGCGACTCGTGGCCGCTCGCCTGTTTGTCAAATAATATATCTCTCGTTCTTCTCCACCACTATCTTCACCTGCCCGTCCCCGAAATAATTACTGTTGGGGCGGATGGTGTCCCTGCTCTCCACGATGCAGTTCTCGATGGTCGTGTTGTCTCCGATGTGTACGTCGTTCAGTATGATCGAGTTCTTGATCACACAGTTGTTTCCAACGTAGACCTTCTTGAAAATCAGTGAGTTCTCAACGTGTCCGTTGATGATGCTGCCGCTCGAGACGAGACTGTTGCGCACGTAGGCGCCTGCGTTGTACTTGGCGGGCGCGAGATCGTCCACCTTCGAGTAGACGTCGGGGTACTCCCTGAAGAAATAATCACGCACGTCCCTCTTTAAGAAATCCATGTTCGTCGCGTAATACTCCTCAACGGAGGAGACGTTGCGCCAGTACTCCTTGTGCTCGTACGAGAAGATTTTCTTCATGTCGAGGTAGCGGACGATTATATCGTTCACGAGATCGTAGCGCTCCTCCTCGGCTGCGGCTTCGATCAGGTCGATCAGGAGCCTCCTTCTCACAACGTAGATGCCCGTCGAGACAAGGGCGCCTTCGTCGGAGCTGTCCT
>JAGDDC010000104.1 GCA_017958245.1 Lachnospiraceae bacterium | reverse complement strand
GTTCGCTTCCTTCTTCTGATACTTCTTTGAAGTGAGCTTCATGAGCTCCTCGTGGTTTGACATGAAGCCAAGCTCAAGGAGTACTGCGGGAACCGTGTTGTCACGCACTACCACGAAGCCCTTGTCGATCGTTCCGCGGTCCTCTGTCCCGGGCTCCACAGGCTCGGGTACGACATATGAAGTCCCGTCGCCCTCGTACTCGTAGACCTTCGTCCTGCCTGTGGGATACTCTTCAAAGATCTTCTGTATAGTCTGGAAAATGATCTTAGCTTCCTTCTTCTGGTACTTTGGAGATTTGAGCTTCATGAGCTCCTCGTGGTTTGACATGAAACCAAGTTCAAGGAGCATCTCAGCCTTGATCTCACTGTTCAAGCCGGACGCTGTCTCGACATAGTAGATGGTACTGTAATATACGCTGGTGCCGTGAGCCTTGTCGTTTGTGGACGAATTGTGATGGATGCTCACGAAGATGTCCGCATCCGTCTTCGACGCAAATGCTCCTCTTTCGTAGAGGTCTACCAGCGTATCGTCATGCCTCGAGAGGAAGATCTTCATGTCGGAAGCTTCAAACATGGGCTTCAGATAGTCATTTGCAATGGCAAAATTGAGGTCCTTCTCGTTGTAGCCCTCGTGCACGGTTCCTGGGTCGTTGTCCCCGTGACCTGCGTCGATCACGACTATCCTGTCGTAGAACTTCGTGGGCCTGTCGATCTTGAGCCTGTACTCTCCCTCCTCAAAGCTGTACTGGAAGCACATAGCGCCGTTTGTGTATATGTGGATCAGGGTCTTTTCATCGTCCGTCAGAGTGACCGCGATCTGTTCGATATAGGGATTCGTAAAATCAAGGTCCTTTGACTTGTAAAACTTCGAGTAGTCCCCGTCGAGTGTGATCCTGAGCTCCTCGTCATAATACCTGTTCTCTATGGGGCAGGTCTTGTCATCGAATCCTTCAGGAAGCGGTATGTTTACTGTGCCGAAGACTTCTGCTATATCTCTTGAATCTATGTCGTCCGGGAGCTCGGCATCGTTCCCATAGCTGAACTTCAGAAGGTTGATCTCGCTCTTGTCGACTCCGACGTCCTCAGTGTCCTCGATGGACGAGGTCTTCTTGTTTTCTATCCACTCATAGCTGTAGCCGAGGTTCTCAGCGACAAATCGTCCCGGAACGTAGAGCAGGTTCGTGCCCGACTTGTAGTTCTTTATCATGAGAGGCGCTACAGGCGCTATGACAAGCCTGTCGTTTAAAAAGGCGTGTCTGTCACCGAGCTTCATGACGAGCTTAAGTTCGCCTTTTTTGAGAGTTATGCGCCCGTTCTTGTCCCTCTTTAAGGACACTCCCATCGTGTCTGCAAGTATCTTTTTCGCTCTGATCATCGCGTTGTCGGAGATGATGATGTCAGGCGAAGCGCCGAGGTTGATCCTCTTTCCGTTGTAGCTTGCCCTGCATATAGATCCCGAATAATCGACGTCCTCCCCGTTGTAAAAGAGCTTTAAAGGCTCTTTTACTGTGACTGTCGTCGTGCTCTGGTTCCATTCATAGCTGTATCCGAGAGATTCGAAGACAAACCTCGTGGGAACGAGGGTCACGATCTTTTTTGAAGACTTGTACCTGATGCGTCTTGGAGCCGACCCGGTCGAGACTTCGACACCGTTTAAGAAGGCCTCGTTCTTTCCTACGTACATGACGAGCTTGTTGCCGTTGTACTTCATGGTGATCTTCTTCTCGGCCTTGTTGTAGGTGTAGGTCGAAGCGCCGGTATCCTTGAACACGTGCTTTGCGGAAGCCATCGCAGCTCCGCTCTCGCTCACGAGTGCCGGCGTGTTTGAAAGCGATACGCTTACTGAGTTTATGATGTACTCGGGCAATGTCCCTTCGTATTTCACTGTCTTTTTGAGACTGTAATCGTAGTATTTAAAGCTTCCCGTCCCCTTTGCCTGTGCCTTCCTCAAAGGTGAGAGCCCGGACAAGATCAAAACAGCGGACAAAAAAACACCGAGGTAAACACAAGTCTTTTTAAGCATGTTCATATTGCAAGATCCTTCCTTTTTTCCGTTTAGTGATCACATCACTGTAAAGAAGAATAAATATCATTTTAGTCATAATTATGTCGATATGGGATACATTTAAAATATCGCAAAGACCTTGCTCTTGAAACGTCGCACACGATCTATTACAATGGTTTGCGACGTTATTGATATGAACTCTCAGGTCATTTGTTTATAAAAGGAATTGCGACATGAAACTTCAGCAGCTCTACAGCTATGCGCGCCGCGCGATAGACGATTACGCAATGATAGATGAAGGCGACAGGATAGCCGTCGGAATCTCCGGCGGCAAGGACAGTCTGACCCTCCTCTACGCCCTCGCGGGTCTAAGAAGGTTCTACCCGAAGCACTTTGAACTCGAGGCTATATCGGTTGACTTGGGGCTCGAGGGCATGGATTTCTCTCCCATAGAGGCTTTGTGCAAAGAGCTTGACGTGAGATACACGGTAGTTCACACGGACATCTACGACATAGTCTTTAACGCGCGCAAAGAGGAGAACCCCTGCTCGCTCTGCGCGAAAATGAGAAAGGGAGCCTTCAATGACAAGGCAAAGGAGCTTGGCTGCAACAAATCAGCCTACGCTCATCACAAGGATGATGTGATAGAGACCGCTCTCATGTCCATGATCTACGAGGGGCATTTTTACTGCTTCTCGCCTGTCACTTACCTTGACAGGACGGACATCACCCTGATCCGCCCTCTCATATATGTAGACGAGCGCGATATAATCGGGTTTAAAAACCGCTACAACCTCCCGGTCGTAAAAAACACCTGCCCTGCAGACGGCCATACAAAGAGGGAGTACGCGAAAGAACTTGCCGCAAAGCTTGAGAGGGAGAACCGCGGAGCGAAGGAAAACATATTCAGCAGCGTGACAAACGGTCTCCTGCCCTCATGGAAAAGAAAAGACAAATGATTCATAGCAAACATATGTTTGACACATATGTTCGATTGTGTTACAATAACTACAGAATATAAGCATTACGGACGATCACGTTTTACGGAGGTATATATGGCAGGAAAACTCGGTGAGAAGCAACAGGCTATACTCGATTATCTGAAGGAAGAGATCATAAGGAGAGGTTTTCCTCCCGCTGTCAGGGAGATCTGTCAGGCCGTCGGGCTCAAGTCGACTTCTTCCGTTCACGCGCATTTGAACGCTCTCGAGAAGATGGGCTACATCAGGCGCGATCCCGCCAAGCCCCGTGCCATAGAGATCGTAGAGGACGACTTCTATCTTACAAGGCGCGAGCTTGTGAACGTCCCCATAGTCGGCACTGTCACCGCCGGCGAGCCCATACTTGCGACTCAGAACATTGAAGGTTACTTCCCCATGCCCATGGAGTACATGCCGAACGAGCAGACCTTTATGCTGAACGTCAAGGGCAACTCCATGATCGAAGCGGGCATCTTTGACGGCGATCAGATCCTGGTCAAGGTTCAGAACACTGCGCGCAACGGCGATTACGTGGTGGCTCTCATCGACGACTCAGCCACGG
>JAGDDC010000103.1 GCA_017958245.1 Lachnospiraceae bacterium | reverse complement strand
CGCCAACGGCTGGTACGACGACTGCACCGAGATCGGTATGGTCTACTACACCATGGACCACGCAGGCCTCCCCAAGGACCGCGTCTTCGTAAAGGGCTACAAGTCCGGACACATGATCTACATCAGCGAAGACAACACCAGGGAATTGGCAGAAGATATCAGGAGCTTCGTCCTGGGCAAAGATCCCACCGCTTCCTGACGGTTTCCCGGTAGTGTTTCATACAAAAAAGAAGGGAGCGTGACTCCCTTCTTTAATGTTCATAATCAGTCTGCTTTCCGTTGTATTCTATTCATCAGTAATGTAAAATATGTAAAAATCTTCAGAGAGGTGTATTCATATGGATAAAAACCGCGCATGGGATCTTCTCAAGGAAATGAGCTTTATCCGCGTAGCCGGAACAAAGGAAGATCTTAAGACAGCCAAACTGCTGAAAGCCCACTGCGACGAGGCTGGCGTACCCGCAGTGATCGAAGACTTCGAGATCGAGAATTCCGTGATCACGGAAGCGACCTTTGAAGTTCTTGAACCCGAATACTGCAGCTATCCCGTGATAGGCATCGGCAAGACGCCCAACACAAAGAAAGACGGCGCAGTAGGCGGCTTCAAATACATTGAGAACGGGCTTGAAGCCAACTTCACCGACATCAAGGACAAAATCGTCCTGGTTCAGGGCATGGTAAGGCCCGACGCCATGAAGAAACTCGCCGACAAAGGCGCTCTCGGATATATCATGATCGGCGGAGACTTCTATGAGGAGGAGAGCATCAAGCACGAGCTCAGGCCTTCCGATGCGTTCGGCAAGGACAATCCTCTTCCCGGTCTCAAAATGCATATCGACGATGCCGAGAAACTGGTCCGCAGCAAGCCTACCAAAGTCAGGATGGTCCTGAAAAACAGGAAAAAGAAGGCAACGGCCCACAACGTGATAGCGACCATAGAAGGCACCGATCTCAAGGACGAAGTGATCATCTTCAGCGCTCACTGCGACTCCGTCCCATATTCGACCGGCAGCTGGGACAACGCCACCGGTTCCGTGACTGTTATGGAGCTCATGCACTACTTCAACAAGAACAGGCCGAGAAGGACCATGAAGTTCCTGTGGTGCGGCGCGGAAGAGATCGGCCTCGTCGGCTCCAGGAAATACTGCGAAGCCCACAAGGATGAACTCGAGAAGGTCATCTTCAACATCAACTTCGATATGACAGGCGTCACACTCGGATATGAGCATGTATGCTGCTCCTGCAGCGAAGAGACGATGCACGCTATCCAGTATCTGGCGAACGTCGAGAACTATCCTCTCGATATCGAGCTCGGCATGTATTCCTCCGACTCCAGCAGTTTCGCCGGCGCCGGTGTGCCTGCCTGCACGTTTGCAAGGCTCAACCCCCGCGGTGGTGCCCAGATCCACAACCATCACGATACGATGGAGCATCTCGATCCGGATTCATTCATGATCACAGCTGATTTCGTCGCAAAATTCGCCTCTCAGATCGCCAACTCCACTGTCAACCCGATCCCGAGAAAGTTCGCGGACAAAGTAAAGAAGGCTCTGGAGGAGCGTAAGAGGTTCATGCCCGACGAGGAGAAGAAAGACAAGAAGCCAGCCGGGAAGAAAGGCGGAAAAAAGGAAGAGAAGCCCGCTGAAAAGGACAGCAAAAAAGCGGATAAGAAATGATATTTTCTAGCCGGCATTTCTATGCCGGCTAGCAGTTTTTCCTTGCAACAATCGAGGCCTAAAAACCTACTTATATTACGGAAAGGGCAAAGCCCTGAACAAAAGATAAGAAGGAAATAAAAAATGAAAAAACTGGCAGTGTTGTTGTTTTGCACTCTCATCGTAGTCTCTCTCGCCGCCTGTGCCGGAAAGACATCTAAGGAGGAGCCTCTGATGCAGATACCGAACCCCTTCGTTGACTATGACAGTCTTGAAGCTGCCGCAAAGGCCGCCGGATTTGAGCTGAAGTCTCCATCCTCGGTGGAAGGCTTCTCCGAGAAGGTCATCCAGGTCTGTAACGGCGAGATGATACAGGTCATTTTTTTGAACGGAGACGACAGGCTCTTCATCAGAAAAGCCGAAGGTTCCGATGACATAAGCGGAGATTACAATGAAAACTCCGACAACGGCACCGTTACGGCGGACGGAAACAGCGTTACTCTCCGCGGCGATGACGGAAAAGTAAGTACCGCTGTGTGGACTTCCGGGAAATACACATATTCTGTTTCTTTCGATACTCCGGTAACAGAAGAAACGATGATCGCCCTGATCGGGCAGATCGGCTGAGATACAGCAAGCTAAAAAAGGCGG
>JAGDDC010000102.1 GCA_017958245.1 Lachnospiraceae bacterium | reverse complement strand
GAAATTGCTTTAATTTTGTTTTTGTCTTTCCAAAAATGTCTCTTTTTAGGTTTTGTTTCATCGGACTTGTTCTGTATCTCCTTTAGCTTTTCTAACAGCAATTCTCTTCCGACTCTTCTTGTTATGTTTCCGCCCACAGCGATCGATACGCTTCCGGTCTCCTCGGAGACGACTATCGTGAAGCTGTCCGTCGCTTCGCTTATGCCGACTGCCGCGCGGTGCCTTGTGCCGAGCTCCTTGCTGATCCTCATGTTGTCCGAGAGCGGCAGGTAGCAGGTGGCTGAGGTGATCCTGTTGCCCCTCACGATCACTGCGCCGTCGTGCAGCGGTGTGTTGTGTTCAAATATGTTTATGAGCAGCTGATTGGACACGATCGCGTCTATCGCAATACCGGTCTGCTCGTACTCGTCGAGCTTCACGTCCCTCTCTATGACTATGAGTGCTCCGGTCTTTGTCTTCGCAAGCTCAAATGTTGCTTTCACAAGTTCGTTCACCGTCTGATCGGAGAACACGTTCATGTCCGCGTTGTCAAACAGCGGTGAGACCATGGTCCTCTTTCCGAGCTGCTCGAGCGCTTTTCTGAGCTCGGGCTGGAAGAGTATGATGACCGCCGTGATCCCGACGCCGATGGTGTTGACGAATATCCACAGGATGACGTCGAGGCTGAAGACGTACGCGATGACATAGAAGAGGAACAGCACGATGATGCCCTTCACGAGCGTCCATGCCTTCGTCTTCTTGACCCATTTGATTATGTTGTAGATCAGAACGGCGATGATCAGTATCTCAACGATATCCATCGGTGAGATCTTGAGCATCGAAAGCCGTGTAAACTGATTTGCAAAAAATTCTTTGATGGTCTCCATCTGCCTGCTCCCGAAACCTTGCGGTCTTGCCGCGTGCCTACCCTCGTCCTGTGTGGCTTATGCCGCTAGAATCTTGTGTTCTTGTCGTCATCGAGTGTCAGGTCGACCTCGAAATCGTCGAAGTTCTCCTCGCCCTTTAAGTAGGCGTCCTCCCTTGTGTCGACGTAGTTCTTGTGGATCCCGTAATCGGGTGCGTCGTCAAAGTCAAGGTCAGATACCTGCACGGGAGTTTCATCCTGCAGGGGCTTGCGGGTCTCAGCGAGATCCGAGCGCCTCGTTGCGAGGTCCGAAGTGAAGTCGTCCACCTCGAAATCCGTCTCGTAGGATTCCTTCTCCTCCTCGATGCCCTTCTTCTTGTTGATATGCTTTACCTTGTGAGTCTTCTCGGGTATGTTGATCTTGGGCACTGCCTTCACGTAGTAATAATAATCGTCGTCCTCGAACTGTACTCTCTCCACCGCGGTGTAGTCGAGCAGCCTCTTCATGAAGTAGAGCACGAGCACTATCGCTGCGCTCAGTATCGACATGAGGATGAGTCCTCCGATGCTCACGCTCAGGCCGAACTTGAGGTTCCCCACGAGGAAACCGATGATGTTGATCACCATGCCTGCGACCAGCGCGATCTCAAAGGAGAAGTCAAACGAGAACTTCCTGATGGCGAAGATCACTACTATCACGAGCGCGAAGATCGCCATGACTATGAGCATCTCCTTGTTTGCAAGGAGAGCGTCTATAACTTCCGTGTAAAGGCCGATTATGTCGTCGAGCGACATCTCGACCTGTCTCTCCGCAGCGATCTAGACCACTTCGAAGAGGTTGTATATCGTCACACCACATATGGTGGGGATGATCGAGAGCGGGTTCTGCGTGAGCCCCAGATACATCGGCACCGCGTAGTGAAGGTTCAGCGGGGTGAGTATCGGTATCGCTACCACCGCAAGCCCGAGCTTCGGTGTGAACCTCAGGAAGAAGCAGTAGAGTATGATAAACACTACCAGCACAAAGATCGCGAGGAACTTTGATACAAAGTATACGTGCGCAAGCACGAGCGCCATAGCGAGGAACACCATGACTCCCCAAGGTGCCAGCGCGCTTATGAGTGACAGCAGCAGCTTGACCGAGAGTCTCGAGAACCTCGCGTCATAGCCTACCCGGTCGTTTATCTGGGTGAAAGCCAGGAAAGCCACGATGAACCTGAACACGGGGTCTATGATCATCGAGTTTTTCTGGTATATCTTCCTCAGTTTTGTCCTAATTTCTAAAAGTATCGTCATCTATGGTTTCCTCCGATCCCTCCGTCATCTCAGGACTTTGGAACTCGTTTTTCAACTCTCTTGCGGCCGATGCCACGAACTCGTCCTCGAGCTCCTCCTCGTCCTCGTCATCCTCGGTCCTGTCGGTGGGGATGCCGTTCTCCTCGTCCCTGTATAAGAGCTTCAGCCTCTTGAGCAGCCTGAAGTACTTCGAGAGCTTCCTTCTCGAGAGGCTGTATCTGATCGAGTAGCCGAGCAGCGTTCCGATCAGATATACGGTCATGATCGCGGCATATATGCCGAGGGCCTTCTTGCCGAGCCCCTTCCAGTCTATGATGACCGCATCTTCGATGAAGTATTCGAGATTATATAAAACATACATAGCCACAAGCAATACATAGCCAAATGTCACCGCGATGCCGGTCTTTAAGACCTGAAGCCTCGCGTAATCCGTCTTGTAGTACTTGCCGAGCTTTATGTCTTCTTTGCCTTCTTTCGTCTCGTACAGGGCAAGCTTGGTCATAAGCCTGACTTTCCTGTCGTTTAGCATAAAGCCTCCTTCTTCCCCGCAGGCATGCCAAAAAAACATGCCTTCGCATATTCCATAGTATTATAGCACAACACTTCCAAGAATACGAGTGTTTTTTATTTATAGCCAAATAAAGAAAGTGCCTGCTGCAAACTTCTTTGCTTTTGTATGGCAAAAATAGTTTGCAGCAGGCACTTTTAGATGCTTTATAAACCTTTTATTCCGTGTCACGCCCAGGAATCTGCGCTCTGAGGAACGCGGATGTCCGCGAGGAGCATTTGCTGGTTCACGAACCACTCTCCCGTGCTGGGCTTGGTCCTCATCGTGATCTGGCGGAGGCTGTCCGCGCCCGAGGACTTGATGTAGAGCGTTGCATAGCCCTGTGACTGATAGGAGTAGGGGTTGTCGCTCACGGTGATCGAGTAGGGCGTCGACGGTGTGTAATCGTTGCTCGGGGATGTGCCCGCAAGGAACGATCTCGCCACGTAACTCTTGCCTACCAGGCGGTCTCTTATGAACTGCTTCTGGAACGGAGTCACCTCCTCAGGCCCCATGAGAAAATCGAGCATCTCGAAGCAGTCGTCGGGACTCTCCTCATAGCGCAGGAAAGCGAGCACTGCGAGCGCCGCAGTCTTGAAGGGAGACTTGAGATCTGCCTCCGGAAAAGCTTTGAGCTCCGCGAGATTCTCCGGGAGTGAATTAAAAGTAAAAGTTTCTGATCTGTTTGCCATGTGTCGTCCTTTCCGCCATAGCGGCAAGCATAGTCCGGGCCTCTTGTACTGTGCCCGCCCGCATGATGTTCTTTGATTATAGCTCATTTGCCACGGGAATGCACTACCCCTTACGGACAATCGGAGGACGCAGGGCAGTCTGTTCAGTCTTCCTCGATATGCTCCATGCCCTGGGCGATGATCGTGTGGACGTGGTCATCCGAGAGCGAGTAGAATATCTGCTTGCCGTCGCGCCTGCTCTTTACGAGCCTGCTCCGCTTGAGGATCCCAAGCTGGTGTGACACCGCGGACTGCGTCATGGAGAGCGCTTCCGCGAGGTCGCAGACGCAGACCTCCGCCTCGTGGAGGGCGAAGAGTATCCTGATGCGCGTCGAGTCGCCAAAGACTTTGAAGAGCTCGGCGAGATCGTAGAGTTCCTCCTCTTCGGGCATACCGCCCTCGACCTTCGCGAGAAGGTCTCTGTGGACCACCGTCTCCTCGCAGCACATGTCGTTTTTCTTTATCTTTTCAGCCATTTGTCCTCCTCATGATCCGCTTATGCGTCCTGCCCGGTCTTTAAGGGGACGGGCCTCTTGCTCGGGGCCGTCCTCTTCACAAAGAGGGCGCGGATCGCGTTGAGCACCGCGAGCACCATAACTCCCACGTCTGCAAATATCGCAGCGCCCATCCCGACTATCCCGAAGGGGACAAGGACCAGACACAGGATCTTGATCGTGATCGCGAAATATATGTTTTCGTAGACTATGCGGAGACATTTGCGCGAGATCCTGATAGCTCTCGAGATCTTCAGCGGGCTGTCGTCCATGAGCACGACGTCCGCAGCCTCTATCGCCGCATCCGAGCCGAGCGCGCCCATCGCTATGCCGATGTCCGCTCTCGAGAGCACGGGAGCGTCGTTGATGCCGTCTCCGACAAATGCCAGCTTTCGGCCGGGGTACGCAGCATTTGCGTCGAGAAGCTCTTCGACCTTGGTGACCTTGTCGGCGGGAAGCAGCTCGCTCTCGACCTCGTCGATCCCGAGTTCCGCCGCCACCGACTGCGCGACCTTGTGCGAGTCGCCGGTCAGCATGACCGTGCGGGTGATACCCGACTTCTTGAGCTCCGCGATCGCCTGCTTTGCATCAGGCTTGATCACATCGGAAATGACTACGTGTCCGGCGTAAGCGCCGTCTATCGCCACGTGGACTATGGTCCCGACCATGTGGCAGTGAACGTGGGCAGCGCCCACCTTTTCCATAAGCTTCTCGTTGCCGACAGCGACACGGATCACGTCAGTGCCCTTGCTGGCCCCGGCATCTGTGCCGGTACCTGTGCCGGCCTCCGTGTCTGTGCCCGTCTCAGCAGCGCGTCCTTCCCTTGCTGCCGAACCGATCAGGTCCGCGAAGGGAAGTCCCTTTATGTTGACCGTTGCCACGACACCGTTGCCGCCGATCTCCTCGACGTCGGTCACGCGCGACAGGTCAAGATGCCTGCAGCCGTGTTCGCAGACGCCGCCGCAGGTGTATTTGCAGGAGGCGTGCACGATGCTCCTCGCTATCGGGTGGGTGCTCCTGCTCTCCACGAGCGCGGCGAGTTCGAGCAAATGCTCATCGCTTAAGCTCGAATGGTGAACACCGCTCACCTCAAAGACTCCCTGAGTCATGGTGCCTGTCTTGTCGAACACGACGGTCTTCACCTTGGAGAGCGTCTCAAGATAGTTCGAACCCTTGATGAGGATACCGTCCCGCCCGGCTCCGCCGATCCCCGCAAAGAACGTGAGGGGGATGCTTATGACGATAGCGCAGGGGCAGCTTGTCACAAGGAAAGTGAGTGCGTTGTATACCCAGGTCTTCCAGTCGCCGTCGAGCCCCAGCGCAAGCAGACGCACGATCGGAGGGATCAGCGCCACGGCAAGCGCAGCTATGCACACCGCGGGTGTGTAGACTCTCGCGAATTTTGAGATAAACTTCTCGGACTTGGATTTCTTGGAGCTTGAGTTCTCGACAAGATCGAGGATCTTGGATACCGTCGACTCGCCGAACTCTCTTGTAGTGCGGATCTTCAGGACTCCGGTCATGTTGATGCAGCCGCTTATGACCTCGTCTCCGACCGCAGCCTGTCTGGGCATGCTCTCTCCG
>JAGDDC010000101.1 GCA_017958245.1 Lachnospiraceae bacterium | reverse complement strand
CGTCAAGAGTCTTGGGAAGCTTGTCAAATGTGAGTGTAGCCTTAAGATCCATGGTGTCCTCCTTTGTGTTTGTACTTTATCTGATTTGTTTATGAACGCTTATGTTACAGCCCCGTAATCCTCAGGCTATGTTCCGGTTATTCCCTGTTTGCTCCGGCACAGGATGATCGGTATAGCTCAGCCTCTTTTTCTTAAATGGTTAGAGCTTTAGGCCGCTTTGTTCTCAGCCCCGTCATCTTCTGTCTTCTCGGGGGCGCGTCCCTGTTGCCAGGACTCTGAGGGGTCTTTGTTCCATGCCGGGCTGTGTCCGTCGCTGTAGCAGACGATCGTGCCCTGCTCGTCGGTACGGAAGAGCTGCGCTCCGAGGATCCTGAGCCTCTTGAGTACGGGCGCGTGGGGATGGCCGTAATCGTTGTCCTTTGCACATGATACAACCGCGTACTGCGGAACGACCGCCTCAAGGAACTGTCTGATCGACGACTTCTTGCTTCCGTGATGCGAGACCTTGAGGACATCCACATGGACATCCAGTCCGGCCGCGAGCATCTCCTTCTCGGATTCTTCCTGCGCATCACCGGTGAAGAGGAACGAATCCTCGCCGTGATCTAGCCTCAAAACTATCGAGTAATCGTTGCTTTCCTCGTAATCGTTGCGTGCCGGCGCGAACACTGTGAGCGTCGCGTCGCCAAGCGTGAAATTGTCTCCGACCTTGGGGATGACTGTCTTGCCGGCCTTGCTCTTATTCTTCATGACATCCTTGTAGGACTTCGTGTCGCGCTCCTGGTCGGGGACCATAAGCGTTTCGACCTCAAAATCCGAAAGGATCTCATCAAGCCCGCCCACATGGTCGGAATCAAAATGCGTGCCGACCGCGTACTTGAGTTTCTCTATGCCCTGCCCGTCCAGGTACTTCTTAACGTAATCGACGGAATCGTTACTCCCGGCGTCGATCATCATCGCTTCGCCACCACAGATAAGAAGCGCCGCGTCGCCCTGCCCCACATCGAGGAAGTGGACCTCGAGCGTCTTGTAGATCCCGTCTGTGCCGGGCTCGTGTGAGCCCTTCTCGCCGCTCTTGCTCGCAGGGAACGAGAGGATGAGGGCGAGCGCCAGCAGGCCGACCGCGAGCACGATAAGAACGGCGCTGATCGCCTTTTTCTTCTCACGCAGGCTTTTTATCATGTCCTCCATAATCCCATGGCTCCCCGTAAACTACTGACAGAATTTTATCTCATAACCGATTTATAAAATCGGATCTTTACCTTATCCCACTGTGCCGGCATCGTTAAAACTTCTCAGAGGCCTCAAGCGCCGCTTTTATGACTTTATCCATATCGAGATACATGTAGCTTCCGAGACGCCCTCCAAAAGTCACTGAGGGGCATTTGGCGGCAAGCTCCATGTACTTATTATACCTCTCCATGCTCGCGTTGTCTCTCACGGGATAGAATCTTTCGTCGCCTTCCTCAAAAAGCTTCGGGTACTCCTTCGTGATGACCGTGAAGGGTCTCTTTGACGGCCTGTAATCGGCAGTCAAATGCTTATGTTCAATGATCCGGGTATACGGGGTCTCCGCGTCAGTGTAGTTCACGACCGCATGGCCCTGGAAGTCGTCTTTGTCAAGTTCTTCCTGCTCAAACCTCAGGCTCCTGTACGCGAGCGGACCGTAGCAGTTGCAGAAGAACTCGTCCACGGCACCGGTGTAGATCACCTTCTTTGCAAGTCCGAGCCCGGGATCGGTGTACCATGTGTCCGGCTCGTGCTGCCCTCTCAGTTCAAGGTAGTCGGTGTCGAGCCTGAGTTCAGAACCCTCGAGCAGCCTGTCGATAAGTCCCGTGTAGCCGCCTGCTTCCGTGCTTGGAAGTCCTTCGTATCTGTCGTTGAAATAATCCTCTTCGTAGGTGTAACGCACCGGGATCCTCTTGATGATGTCGGCCGAGAGCATGCGCGGATCGCAGCCCCACTGCTTCGCGGTGTAACCTTTGATGAGGGTT
>JAGDDC010000100.1 GCA_017958245.1 Lachnospiraceae bacterium | reverse complement strand
GAGGAAGCTCCGAGGGAAGAGTTTAAAGATATCCTGGAGGCGATCGACAACTTTGTTTTCTTCGCGAGCAAGAGGGTCGAGGAGGAAGATGACGAGATCCCGCCCCATGAGAGGCGCGACAAGCACAAGAAGAAGAGCAAGCACAACAGAAGATAGACCGGTATAAGTAAAAGAGAGCACCATGAGGATCGTACTCATGATGCTCTTTTTTTGCGCTTTTTAAGTTCGTCTATGCGATCCTGATCCGCACCAGATCGATGCGGTTCTTGTCGACTTTGTCCACGGTGAACACGATCTGCTTTGAAGGCGAATCCTCGTCTGCGGGGGCTTCGTCGTCTGCGGGAGCTTCGTGTTCTTCCTCGCTCTCATCCCCGAGGGGTATCGAGATGCTCTCGCCCACCTCCGGCAAATGCCCGAGCTTGTGTATGATGTGGCCTGCGATCGAATCATAGTCATCGGACTCGAGCTTGAGTCCGAAATAATCGTTTATGTCGTCGAGCTTCGCAGTGCCGTCGGTCTCGTATTCTTCGTCCGAAATCTTGCGGATGACGTCCTGCTCGTCGTTGTCGTACTCGTCTCTGATCTCGCCCACGATCTCCTCGAGGAGATCCTCGAGAGTGATGAGACCCGAGGTCACACCGTATTCATCGAGCACGATCGCTATCGAGATGTGCGCTTCCCTCATTTGCGCAAGAAGCTCGGAAGTCTTCTTGAATTCATAGGTGAAGAAGGGCTCGCGCATATAGTTTTTTATGTTGAATCTTCTCTTGTCGGTGCAGTTTAAGAAGACGTCCTTCAGATTGATGATGCCGGTCACGTTGTCCTTGCTCTCACTGTATACGGGCATTCTGGAGTACTTGTCTCGCTTGAAGGCCTCGAGCAGGTCGTTGTAGGACATGCCTTCCTCCGCAAAAGACACATCTATACGGGGGACCATGACATCCTTCGCGAGTGCGTCGCCAAAGTCAACCACGTTTGTGATCATCTCGCGCTCCTCACTCTCTATGACACCGTCCTCGTGACTTACCTCGACCATGGTGCGAAGCTCCCCTTCGGTCACGTGGTCCTTGTCTGCTTTCTTCACGCCAAACAGCCTTAAGATGCCTCTTGCGAGAAGGTTTATGATGAAGACTATGGGTGTGAGGATCACACAGATCGCTCTGATAAGAGGGGCGTATGAGAAGCTCAGCTTTTCGGGATGGAGTGAGGCAAGCGTCTTGGGCGCGATCTCACCGAAAATGATGATGAGCAAAGTCAGAGCGCCGGTCGCGATGCTCACGACAAGACCGCTCCCGTGGCTGAGCGCTATGGCTGTCGTCAGCGCGGAGGCGGAGAGGTTGACGATGTTGTTGCCTATGAGTATGGTCGAAAGCACCTTGGAGGAATCCTCTATGAGCCTGCCGACCAGAATGGCGCGCTTGTTCCCTTCGCTCGCAAGCGATCTCACCTTGAGCTTGTTGACTGCGGTGAGAGCTGTCTCTGCAGACGAAAAGAAAGCGGATAACACAAGCAGAAAAACAAGTATGACTATTCGCACGGCGTCGCCGGAATCCAAAAGATCATCTCCTTTTTTGATATAATAAATAGGATTATAATACAGGTTCAGGTGGGTGTCAAATAAGCCCGCCAAGTCTTGTAAAAAAAACAAGCATGCGTTACAATATGCAGGTGAGAGTTTTCACGGAAATTCCTTCAAAGGAGGTGGTTTTATGAGTATAGACGGTAATTTGGACGTTCCTTTACGCAAAAGGATCATAAGACCACAGAAGGAGGACTATGTTTATGGAAGAATTGATGAAAACACTCATCGAGGAGAAGAAATACGCTGATTTCAGGAAGCTCGCCGGTGAGATGAACGAGGCGGATATCGCGTCGATACTCGAGGAGCTTCCTGTTGAAGAGTTTATCAGGTTTTTCAGGTTTCTGCCAAAGGACAGGGCGGCAGACGTGTTCTCGTATCTGCCCATAGAGACGCAGCAGCAGCTCATCACATCATTTACCGATACGGAGGCATCATCGATCGTTGAGAACCTCTTCTCGGATGATGCTGCGGACCTCCTTGAGGAGATGCCGGCAAACTTCGTAAAGAGGATACTCGAAAAGACCTCGCCGGAGACCAGGAGGACCATCAACCAGCTGCTCAAATACCCGGAGGACTCCGCGGGCTCGATCATGACGACCGAGTTCCTCGACCTCAAAGAGTACATGACGGTCGAGCAGGCGATAGCGAGGATCAGGCACGAAGGTATCGACAAAGAGACCCTGAGCAACTGCTACGTGCTCGACAAGAGCCGTGCGCTCGTTGGAGCGGTGGCTTTGAGGTCGCTGGTTTTTGCAAAGAGCGACGATCTCGTAAAAGATATCATGGAGGACCACGTGATCAGCGTGTCCACCCATATGGACCAGGAGGAGGTCGCAAGGATCATCCAGAAGTACGACTTCTCCGCAATACCTGTAGTTGACAGTGAGAACCGCCTCGTCGGCATCATCACGGTCGACGACGTTGTAGATATCCTCCAGCAGGAGGCTACCGAGGATATCGAGAAGATGGCCGCGATCACGCCTTCCGACAAGCCCTACAACAAGACGGGAGTCTTCGAGACGTGGAAGAAGAGGGTGCCCTGGCTGCTCCTTCTCATGGTGTCGGCCACATTCACGGGCATGATCATATCTTATTATGAAGAGGCGCTGGGCACCTATACAGTCCTGACCTCTTTCATCCCCATGATCATGGATACCTGCGGAAATGCGGGATCCCAGGCTTCGGTATCGATCATCCGTGCGCTCTCGCTCGAGGAGATAAAGTTCAAGGATCTCCCGGCCACTGTCTGGAAGGAGATCAGAGTATCACTGCTGATCGGCGCAACACTAGCAGCGACCAACTTCGTGAAGCTCCTCGTCATCGACAGGGTCGGAGTGGTGATCGCTCTGGTGGTCTGCCTGACTCTCATTGCGACCGTATTCCTTTCGAAAGTCGTCGGAGCCACGCTGCCGATGCTTGTAAAGAAGATCGGTTTCGACCCCGCCGTCACGGCGAGTCCCTTCATCACGACCATTGTGGATGCGCTCTCGCTGGTGGTTTACTTCCAGTTTGCGACACTGCTGCTTGACATGCCGGTGTGACAGTTAAAAAGATTATAAGGAACGAATATGGAAAAGATCATAGAACTCATAGAAAAGACAGTGAAGCAGGCGTTCGCGGCCTGCGGATACGACGAGAAGCTCGGAAACTGCACGATATCCAACAGGCCTGACTTGTGCCAGTACCAGTGCAACGGGGCACTTGCAGCTGCCAAGCTCTACAAGAAGGCTCCCATCGCGATCGCACAGGAGGTAGCGGAGAAACTTGAAGGCAACAGGCTGTTCTCAAAGGTGGGTGCAGTGGCGCCCGGATTCCTGAACATAGACCTGGACGACCGCTTCCTGCGCGAGTATACCGTCGGTATGTCGAAGGCACCCGATATGGGATTTGAGAAGACATGCAGCGGCAAGGTCATAGTGGACTACGGCGGAGCGAACGTCGCAAAGCCGCTTCATATAGGTCATTTGCGGTCTGCGGTCATAGGTGAGAGCGTGAAGAGGATACTTGCCTTCGCGGGCTTTGAGGCCATAGGCGATGTGCACCTCGGAGACTGGGGACTCCAGATGGGTCTCATCATAACGGAGCTCAGAAGAAGGAACCCCGATCTTGTGTATTTTGATGCGTCATTTGAGGGAGAGTATCCGTCTGAGGCGCCTTTTACCATATCGGAGCTGGAGGAGATCTACCCCGCTGCGAGCAGCCGCTCAAAGACGGACGAAGTCTTCAAGGAGGAAGCCAGAGAGGCGACCGCGAAGCTTCAGGACGGCGACAGAGGATATATGGCGCTCTGGAGGCACATACTCGCCGTTTCGGTGGAGGATCTGAAGAAGAACTATGACAGCCTGAACGTGCATTTTGAGCTTTGGAAGAAGGAGAGCGACGTAAACTCTATCATCCCTTCGATGATAGAGAAGATCAAGGCACAGGGGCTTGCTCACGAAAGCGACGGGGCTCTTGTGGTGGACGTTGCAGACGAGAACGACAAGAAGGAGATGCCTCCGTGCATCCTCCTTAAGTCCGACGGAGCCGCTCTGTACGCTTCCACGGATCTTGCGACTCTCGTAGAGAGGATGGAGCTCTACAAGCCCTGCAGGGTGATCTACCTCACGGATAAGAGGCAGTCATTGCACTTTGAGCAGGTGTTCAGGGTGGCGAGAAAGACGGGGATAGTCCCGGATACGACAGAACTTGTACATATAGGCTTTGGCACGATGAACGGGAAGGACGGGAAACCCTTCAAGACACGTGACGGGGGTGTGCTCAGACTCGAGTATCTGATACAGGATATAGTTGACGAGGTTGCAAAAAAGATCAGAGAGAACCGTGACATGAGCGAGGAGCAGGCTGAGGCCACAGCGCGCAAGGTCGCTCTGGCTGCGCTCAAATACGGAGATCTCTCAAACCAGGCCTCGAAGGACTACGTGTTTGATATCGAGAGGTTCTCATCATTTGACGGGAACACAGGACCCTATATCCTCTATACGATGGTCCGCATCAAGTCGATACTTGCAAAGTATATGGAGACGAAGGGCATCGATCCGGAGGAGATGAAAGCCATAAAGAAGGGCACAAAGGTGCTCGAGGGCGCTGCGTCTGCAGGGGAGACCAATCAGAGTGAGCGCGATCTGATGCTTCAGATCATCAGGTATCCCGACGCCATCGATGCAGCAGTGACCGAGCTCGCACCGCATCGCATTTGCCAGTATATATATGAGCTTTCGAACATTTTCAACACGTTTTATCACGAGAACAGGATCATCACGGAGACAGACGGGGACAGGCAAAGAGAGTGGATAGCTCTCATAGTGCTCACATTGAGGATCCTCGAGAAATGCATAGACCTTCTGGGCTTTGACGCGCCCGAACAGATGTAGGACCCGCACGGGGGCGTCCGTTCTGCCCGAGGTCTGCGAAAAAACTGCCGGCAAAAAAGGAGCAGACGGATGTTCGTTGGACGTAAAGAAGAAATAAACAGACTCGAAGAGATATACCGTGCGGACACGAGCAGCATAGTCGTGCTGTACGGACGCGAAAAGATCGGGAAGACTGCCCTTGCGCTTCATTTCGCGGCGGGAAAGAAGTTCATGTACTACGAGGCGGTGGACGGTCTTGAGGACCTTCAGGCGGAGATGCTCTGTAAGGCATTTGACTCGGAGAAGGGATCCGTATCCGAGGTAGTCCGCGAAAAGCTTGAGAGCCTCGGAGAAGGCAAGAAGATCGTTGTGTTCGACGAGTTTCACCTGATGGCGCAGCACGGCAGCCTTTTGTCGCAGGTGCTGGTCGATCTCCTTCAGACAGCGAAAGAGGGACTTGCGGGAGGACCGGTCATGATCGTACTCATATCCTCATCGGTGAGATGGGTCGAGAACGATATGGTGGAGAGCATGGGTGCCGTAGCCAGACTCATTTCGGGCTTCATAAAGCTCGGCGAGCTGAGCTTTCAGAGCATCGTGAGGATGCTTCCCAAGACTCCGGTGTCCGACTGTGTACTTGTCAAGGCGGTCTTGGGCGGTGTTCCGGGACTCATCGGACAATGGAGGGAGACTCTGTCTTCGAGAGACAACATCATACGTCTCCTGCTTTCGGACGGAGCGATACTCGCACATGAGGCCGAGCACCTTTTAAAGACTGAGCTGAGGGAGCTTCCCTGCTATAACAGGATATTGTACGCCATGGCCACAGGCAGGACCAAGATGAACGACATCTACAACATGACCGGGTTTTCGAGGGCCAAGATCAGTGTGTATATAAAGAACCTCATACATATGGGGATAGCGGAGAAGGTCTTCTCCTATGATGACAGCGGGCACGAGAACTTAAAGAAGGGTCTGTACAGGATCAAGGACCCGTTCATCGCTTTCTATTACGCGTTTGTGTTCCCGAACAGATCGCTTCTCGCCTTGCAAAAAGCGGGAAAGGTCTACGACGAGATCGTAGCTCCGAAGCTTGACGGGCTTTTGAGACCGTATTTTGCGGACGTGTGCAGGGAGTTTCTGCAGCTCATGTCCGATTATGGGAAGTTGGGTGCCAGATTTACGGATTACAGGAGCTGGCACGGCAAACAGGGAACTATCGATATCATAGCTACCGGAGAGGGCGGAGCGAGTATTGCGGCGCTCTGTGTCTACAGAGCCGGCGACGCTGTGGAAGAAGACTTCGAGGAGTTAAAAGAACTCTCAAAGCAGGCCGGCATAAACCCCGGACAGTTTTATCTCTTCGCCAAGACAGGGTTTGACGCCGGATTAAAGAAGATCGCGGAATCTTCGGGAAACAGCCTGAAGCTGGTCTCACTGGGAGATCTGTGATCCTGAAGAAAAACTGACTTTCGAGTCAGGATATGGGAGGAACATATGTCAAAAGCTACAAAGAGCGCCCGCGTGCGCTTTATGCTGATCATGCTGAGCATCCTGACGCTCCTTGTCTGCAGTGCGATGCCCTTGGGAAGGGCGGCTGCGCAGGAGGACGAAGAGCCCGAGGCTGAGGTTCATCCTG
>JAGDDC010000099.1 GCA_017958245.1 Lachnospiraceae bacterium | reverse complement strand
TCTACCAGCCTGCTCCTGCACTTTTCGGGGTTCGAGTGAGGCACTGTCATCGCATCCTGTGCAGTGTCGCGGTATCCGAGACCGGTCCTTCCGCCGACTTCGATGAACGAAGCGAATCTCGAGAACATGACGTTGATCTCGGACTGGTACAACGTCCAGATGTTGATCAGGGTGTTCATGCCTTCGTTCGGGGTGTTTATGTGAAGTTTTGAGCACTTCTCGTCCCAGTAGCTCTTTAACGCCGCAAATGCGCCGTCCACCGCGGACAGATCCGAATACTTCGTGCGAATCTTTTTGCCCTCTTCCCTGTTGCCCTCGCCGAGCATATAGATGAGCCTTACTTCCTCGCCGGGCGCAAGCGTCAGCTCCTTCCTCAGGGCTCCGCAGTGGTTGCCGCCGAGCTCGCTGCTCGAGGAGCATTTGCCGAGAACTACGGCCTGAGGGTTGTTCTCCGTGTTGTAGGTGCCGATGAACACGTCTCTTAAGCAGTCGTATCCGTCGGGCTCAAAGTTTGAAGTAAAATACTGATAGCCGAACTCCTCGTAGAACAGGTCATGCTCTATGACGCCGTCCTTGTAGGAAGAGCCTGCGGCGTAGAGGCTCATCTGGAAGTTGCGGTTGTCCATGTCGATGTGGTGGAAGGAGAACTCGCAATAGGAGTATACGCTCAGCTTCCTGGGCCTTCCGGAGTTGTTCTTTATCTTCACATCCCACAGCTCCACAGTGTCGCCTATGGGGGTGAAGAGTGTCTGGCTCGAGTCGATCCCGCGATAGCTGCAGGAATACTTCGAGTAGGACATGCCGTGACGGCACTCATAGACCGCCTTGTCTTCGGGCTTGTCCTGTGAATCCGAGGGGACGAACTCCTTTCCCACGGGCTGCCAGGATATCGAGTGAAAATCTCCGTCCTCGTCGTCTCTGATATAAACGTAGTGTCCGGGCCTGTCCATCGGGACAGCGTTGCCGCGGAACCTTGTGATCCTGTGATACTCCGGAGTCTTGTAGAAGAGATAGCCGCCCGCCGTGTGGTTTACGACCGCACACATCTTCTCGACCCCGAGATAGTTCGTCCACGAGGTCGGCAGATCCGGCCTTGTTATGACGTACTCTCTGTTCTTGTTGTCAAAATACCCGTACTTCATAGCCTCCTCCTTGTGATAGAGAGCGGGAAAGCATTTTTCTTTCCGCAAATGGGCCCACTTGCCCTTTGTCCCTATTATACGAAGCAGGGTGTCCCCGCACTATGACGAAACGTGTCAAAAATTGCCCTCATTTGCGAAAATAAAATGCATACAAAAACGGGTGAAAAAGGACTCATCCTCTTCCACCCGCGCGCATCATTTCCTCACGAGACGCTTCTCGAGTTCTTTTGCTTTCTCTTCGCCGCAGAGCTTTCCGTATACCGCAAGCCCAAAGTCCACCGCGGTTCCCATCGACTTGCCGGTCACGACGTTTCCGTCACAGACTGCGGGCAGATCGCAGACTTCAGCTCCTATGAGCTCCTGCTAAAAGCCTGGGAAGCAGGTCGCCTTCCTGCCTTGAAGCAAGCCCATATGCCCCAGCACCGACGGTGCGGCGCAGACAGCGGCAACGAGCCTGCCCTTGTCAAACTGCGTCCTGAGCACGGCCTTGAGCCCCTCGTGACCGTCTAGCGTCTTCGTTCCCGGCATCCCGCCCGGAAGTATGAGAACGTCTGCGTCGTCAAAGCTT
>JAGDDC010000098.1 GCA_017958245.1 Lachnospiraceae bacterium | reverse complement strand
CGTGCCTTCGGGCAGGATCATGACCTCATCTGTCGCTCTGTCATAGAAGACGGTCAGGATGTACTCGTCATTTGCCCGGACCTCGTCGCGGGGCGGTCCTTGTCTGTCGGAACCGCCCTCAACCTCGTCCGTCTTCGGTCCTTGTCTGTCGGAACCGTCCTCAACCTCGTCCATCTTCGGGCCTTGTCTTCCCCAGGGTTCCACGACAAGACGCATGGTGTTTTTCATCTCGTTGAAGCTGCTTCGGTAGAGAAAGATCCACTGCGCGACCAGGGCGATGATCAGGACTGACCCGACCAGCAGCATGTTGAACAACACAAATCGCTTGCGATAGCCTTTTATCATATCATTTACCTTTCCGCAGGGTCTGCTGCTCTCACTTTTCTCCGGATGTTGTGATCTTGTAGCCGATCTTCGGGACGTTTGTGATGGTCACTTTTGATCCCAGAAAGCGCAGCTTCTTGCGAAGGAAGGAGATGTAGACTTCGACGCTGTTGTCAGCAGCATCGGAATCCGCGCCCCAGGCGTTCGAGATCAGCACGTCTTTTGTGACAGTCGCGGTCTTGTTGTACAAAAAGACCTTCAGGACGTCGAATTCCTTGCGGCTCAGCTGAACCGATCCACCCTTGCAGCGAAGCATCGCGGATCTCAGGTCGAGAGCTATGTCTTCAAATCCGAGCTCATCGAGTATCACTTCGCCGTCCCGTCTGCGGGTAAGAGCCTCAACCCTTGCAAGCAGCTCCTCCGTATCGAAGGGCTTGGTCATGTAGTCATCTGCTCCGCTTCTCAGTCCTGCCACCTTGTCCGGGACAGTCGATCTCGCGGTGAGCATGAGTATAGGCGTGTTCACACCGTCCCTGCGCAGAGTCTTCAACACCCCAAATCCGTCGAGGCCGGGCAGCATAACATCGAGTATGATAAGCTTGTAATCGGCGCCCTCGGCGTAATCTATGGCTGAAGGCCCGTCGTACACGGCATCAACGTACCAGCCCTCCTGCTCGAGTATCTTCCTCACAGCCTTTGAGAGCGCGAGGTCATCTTCGACAAGCAATATGTTCATGGCAGACCCTCCCTGTGACAGTCCGTGATCATCCTGCAGCTTCTTATACAACAAGTATATAGCATTTGAGACTTAAAAACACCTTAAAAAGACGTTTAAACAGACGGAGGCAGGTCGGTTTTTATTGACAACAGCTTCCAATAATGTTAGACTTGCGACAGACAGAGAGATGTCACGCGTGAGCGGGTCATTTCCCAAGAAGGAGTAAGCGCATGAGCTTCGAAAAAGTATATTCATTTTACTACTATTACTTTAGCTTTACCGGTGGAAAACAGTAAGGCCAATTTGTGATGCAGTAAGATGAAGAAACCATCTTAGAATAATCTGCTACACAGAGCGGTCTGTGTAGCATTTTTTTTATAAGACTGCGAGTCTGAAGACAAGATTTTCCTGTTCGACTCGGAAAGGCAAGGCAACTGTTATGGAATGGATCAGCAAGAGCAACATATTGATAGTGGGACTCGGACTCATGGGCGGAAGCTACGCCAAGGCCCTCAAGCGGCTCGGATACCATGTGTCCGCGATAGACAGCAACAAGGATTCGATCACTTACGCTTTGAACGAGGGGATCATCGACAGCGGGAGCTGCACGATAGACAGATACCTGATCGGCAGCGCGGACGCGGTCATATTTGCGCTGTATCCCGAGGTCTTTAAGTCGTGGATCGAGAAGAATCAGGAGTTCTTCCACCCGGGGACGCTCATCACCGACGTCACGGGCGTCAAGAGCAGCGTGGTCTACGCGATCCAGGATATCCTGAGGGACGACGTCGAGTACATCGCGGCGCATCCCATGGCGGGACGCGAGGTGTACGGCGTGGAGAACTCGGACGGCAGGATGTTCCAGAACGCGAACTACATAGTGACGCCGACAGAGAAGAACACTCCCGAGGCCATAGAATGGTGCAGGAGCCTTGGAAAGATCCTCGGAGCGCGCAGTATCTCGGTCCTCACACCTGAGGAGCACGACGAGATGATAGGCTTTGTATCGCAGCTCACGCACCTCATAGCGGTCGCGCTGATGACCTGCTCCGACAACAGGCATCTGGTCGACTACACGGGTGATTCCTTTAGGGATCTGACGAGGATCGCGAGGATCAACGAGAAGATGTGGAGCGAGCTCTTCCTTATGAACAAGGACATGCTCCTTGCGCAAATGGACAGGTTCATCGGCGAGTTTACCCGGATCCGCGATATGCTTGCGGAAGAGGACAAGCAGGGGCTCTGCGACAAGATGAGGCTGTCGACTGAGAGAAGATCATGGTTTGACGCAAAATAAACGACCGGATACACGTGATCTGACGCGAAACGACGACTAAACATACGTGGACTGACGCGAAATATCAACTAAAACACAGAAAGACGGGAAAGAGGAAAGAGACTATGCAGGATGATCTTGTTAAGGCGAGAGAGGAGATAAACAGGATAGATGAGGAGATGTCGAAGCTTTTCGTGCAGCGTATGAACGCTGTCGGGAGGATCGCAGGCTACAAGAAGGAGCGCGGGCTTCCGATCCTTGACGGGGACCGCGAGAAGACGATCATAGAGCGCGGCAACGAGCTGATCGGGCAGGAAGAGCTCAGGGCTTATTACACGCAGTTTTTG
>JAGDDC010000097.1 GCA_017958245.1 Lachnospiraceae bacterium | reverse complement strand
GGCATTCCCTCTTACCGGGATCAAAAGAGAGGATATCTACATTCAGAGCAAATGCGGACTCTGCTTCGACAGGAACGAATTCGACTGGACGAAGGAGAACATCCTCTCAAGCGTGGACGACAGCCTCAGAAGGCTTAAGATCGACTACCTCGACACACTCCTCCTTCACAGACCCGATGTACTCTACGATCCCGAGGACGTGGCCGCTGCCTTTGATGAGCTGGAAAAAGCCGGAAAGGTACGCTTCTTCGGTGTGAGCAACCTGGTACCGATGCAGATCGAGCTTCTCAAAAAATATGTCAAGCAGCCGCTTGTCATCAATCAGGTACAATTGTCGCTTGATCAGTCACAGCTGATTGACCAGGCTCTTTATATGAACAACAAGACTACGGAATTCTCCGTCAATCGAGACGGACACGCTCTTGATTACTGCAGACTGAACGACATCACGATCCAGGCCTGGTCGCCTCTCCAGATCGGAATGTTCGGAGGCTCGTTCATCGACAATCCCGATCATCCGGAACTCAACAAGACTCTCGGTGAGCTTGCGGAAAGGGAGAAAGTTTCCAAGGCCGCGATCGCCATTGCATGGATCCTCCGTCATCCCGCAAAGATGCAGGCTATCATCGGAACCATGAATCCTGCGCATATCGCAGACATCTGCGCCGCATCGGATGTGAACCTCTCACACCATGATTGGTACGCGCTTTACCTGGCATCCGGGAAATACCTTCCGTAAATGTCAGTTTGTTGTATACACAATAAACAGGTAAAAAAATATTTCCAAATCTCGTTTTATGACGACATTTGGAAATTTTTTATAAGTTATAAGTAATACTCAGCCTATCACGTCTTCCATCGAGTACATCCCGGGCTTTTGGGACTTAAGGAACTTGGCTGCTCTGACTGCACCTTTGGCGAAGATCGCTCTCGAATAAGCGGTATGTCTGATCTCGATCACTTCGTCGAGACCTGCGAAGATCACGTCATGATCTCCAACGATACTTCCGCCGCGGACGCTCGAGATACCGATCTCATCATCGGGACGGATCTCACGGCGCTCCGAGCGGCCGTAGTTATATTTGTAATCCTTTCCTGCGCCCTCGCACGCCGCCTTTGCCAGCATAAGCGCTGTGCCCGAAGGAGCATCGAGCTTGTTGCGGTGATGTGCCTCGGTGATCTCGATGTCGTAGCCACTGCCGGCAAGGATCCTTGCTGCATCCCTGACGAGCTTCATGAGCGTGTTGATACCGAGCGACATGTTGCCGGAGCGAAGCACCGCAACCTTGGTCGAGAGCGCTTCTATCTTCTTGATCTGCTCGTCGCTGTAGCCGGTGCCGCAAAGAACTGCGGGCATCCCTGTCTCAGTGGTGAGCTTGATGATGTCGTCGAGTGCCTTCGGGGACGAGAAGTCGATCAGGACGTCAGCCTTAACATCGATCTTGTCCTCCCACGTATATGTGGGAAAAGCAGCCTCGCCTCTCACCACGTCGATACCTCCGACGATGCGAGCGTCGCTGTCTTCCTCAAGAACGGAGGCAACCATCTTGCCCATTCTTCCGCTCCATCCGCAGAATAATATATCTGTCATGTTGCTACCTCTCTAAATGTTTAAACCACGATTTTCCGGCTTTTGTATATGCCGGACCACCTGTGTCTCACAGTTCGTTCTACCTCAGTAGAACTTACAAAAAGCTCACTATTCGCTCGCGTTATTTAAGAATACCCAGCTTCCTCATCTCATTCTTCATGTTCTCGGCATGAGCAGCTTCCATGGGTGTAAGAGGGCTTCTTGTAGGACCTACCTTGTAGCCGAGCATGCCCATGGCCGTCTTAACGGGGATAGGATTAACCTCGCAGAAGAGATCGGCGATGAGCGGGATGTAACGAAGCTGAAGGTCGATGCTTTCCTGTACCTTGCCGCTTAAGAACTTGTCAACGATGTCGTGCGTATCCTTGGGTGCAAGGTGCGAAAGAACGGAGATAACGCCCTTTCCGCCGAGTGCAAGGATGGGTGTGATCATATTGTCATCGCCCGAATAAATGTCGAGCTTGTCGCCGCAAAGAGCAGCCATAGTAGCTGTCTGACCGACGTTGCCCGTAGCGTCCTTGATAGCCACGATGTTGTCGTATGT
>JAGDDC010000096.1 GCA_017958245.1 Lachnospiraceae bacterium | reverse complement strand
TGGGTAAATGTTCCTCTCATGTAATAACCCTTGCCGCCTCTTTTTGCGACCAGTTCCTTAAAATTCGGAACTATCGTGTCGTAGCTTCCGCGGCCCGCGTAGTCGACTCTCAGCCTGTCGTGGACCTCTTTTCTGCCGTCGAGCGAGAGCACGACGTTGCTCATCTCCTTGTTGCAGAAGTCTATGACGTCGTCGTCTATGAGCATTCCGTTGGTCGTGAGAGTGAACCTAAAGTTCTTGCCCTTTTCTTTCTCTATGCTCCTCGCGTAGGAGACGAGCTGCTTTACGACATCCCAGTTCATGAGGGGTTCGCCGCCGAAGAAATCGACCTCGAGGTTGTGTCTCGTCCCGGAGTTTTCGATCAGGAAGTCGAGAGCCCTCTTTCCTACCTCAAAGCTCATGAGAGCCCTGTCGCCGTGAAACCTGCCCTGGCTTGCGAAGCAGTAGGAGCAGTTTAAGTTGCAGGTGTGGGCTACGTGCAGGCAGAGCGCCTTGATCACGTTCCCGCTGCGCTCCTTGAAGGTTCCCGCGATATCCTCGTAGGTGTCGGGTGTGAAGAGCATGCCTGCTTCCTTGAGAGCAGTGATGTCGTCGTAGCACTCCTCGAGCTCTTCTCTCGTGGCATAGCCGTCCGCACCGTATCTCTCAAGGCACTTCTCTATGAGTTCATCCTTTGGAGTGTTCTCGTATCCTGCGATCATGTCGTATGTGGGCTCGTCGACCGAGTGCACGGAACCCGAGCATGTATCAAGTACTATGTTATATCCGTTTAGTTTGTATTGGTGAAGCATGTGAAATCCTCCGCATCTCGCGGACTATGTCCGCTCGATTTACGTTCGCTCGGCCCTCAGCCGCACTTCGTGCATCCTGTCGTCTGCCACAGAACGATCGCAACCCTTCGGCTTGCATCGTTCTGTCACAGACGACACGGGCTGTGCCCGGCTGAGGGCTCTCGCTTATCACGCAAAAAAGAGCCGACGCATCGGCGACAGCTCTCATTTAGTGTACAAAAACTATTTGTTCTCGTTCTCGCACTTCTGGTTTGCAACACCACAGCTTGTCTTGCACGCTGACTGACAGGATGTCTGGCACTCGCCGCAACCGCCCTTCTTTGCGCTTTCGCAGAGACTGCGTGTCTCAAGAGTTTTGATTTTCTTCATATCAAATAATCCTTTCATGTCGGACAAAAGCCGATGTTCTCTTTTTCTTCGATATGGTATCACAATTATCGCATAAAAGCAACCACCTAATTGACAGGGAATGGAAGGCCCGGCCGGGGGCAATCTGAAGTTGACTATATACTCCCTTGGGAGTACAATATACCCCTAAAGGAGTACAGTGCTTTGGGCTTTGAAATGAGGATATCTATGGATTCTTGACGAGGAGATGAAGCACGGGGATGAAAGACTTTTATGAGGAAGGAGGCAGGTTATGCACGCATACAGTGAACTCTATCTTGGGAATGCCCGCCGCGCCATGGCGAGTATGCTCCAAAATGCCGTGTACGCGGCAGGGCTTGACCTGAAGACCTATTATGACGCCTTTTTACACTCAACTATATCAAAGCTTTTTGAGACCGGTGTCCCGAGGATCGTGTCCGGCAAATCCGGGGTCGAGCTCATGTACGAGGTACTTGAGGAAAGCGGTCTGATCGGAAAAGACGGGGAACGAAGACAGTGGGAGGGCACGGACCGCACACCCGAATACTGGACGGGGTACAGTCTGGCTTACTATCAGTGGTCCTGCGGCCTTTCTTTTTCCAGGATCAACGAGATCGCCGATATAGACAGGATATGCTCCATGTATAATCCTTATCACGAGATGGACATCACGAAGTTTGTTGATCGCATGGAGGACTTCAGGCATGACGAGAGCCTGATGACACGCCTGAAGAAGTACCGCGAGCTCATAGGCCTGAGCCAGGGCGCCCTCGCGGAGGAGACCGGGATTTCCGTCCGCACTATACAGAACTTTGAACAGCGCAGGAAAGACATCAACAAGGCTGCATTTGACACCGTCGTCACGCTGTCCCGCGCGCTTCATTGCAAGCCCGAGGACCTGATGGAGTGACCCACTGCCCCGGACGGGTATTGTGACGCCCTCCTTCGAATGATATAATCATCTTGGAACGAACGGACATATCGGAGGGTATACATGAACAGCATGTTTTTTAAATCCCGCAGGAGAGAATACAACCATCTGACCATGGAGGAGAGGGCTGATACTATGCCCTTTTTTTCGTATCCCAGGCCGCAGCTTAAGCGTGATTCCTTTCTCTGCCTCAACGGCAAATGGGATGACGGCGCGACAGTTCCCTTCCCGCTTGGCTCCGCGATCGCAGGCAATGGGGAAGGCTACGTAAAACAGTACGTATACAAGCGGAAGTTTACCGTCCCGCAGGATTTCATAAAGGACAGAGTGTTGCTCCACATAGGCGCCGCAGACAACTTCGCGAAGGTCTTTGTAGACGGCGAGGAGGTCGGAAGCCACGCGGGCGGATACCTGCCTTTTTCCTTTGACATCACGCGGTTTGGCGCGGGCGAGCACAGCCTGCGCATAGAGATAAAGGATGAGACGGACACGGACTGGCCCTACGGCAAGCAGACCCTGAAGCCCGGCGGCATGTGGTACACGCCCGTGTCTGGGATATGGGGCAGCGTGTGGCTTGAGAGCGTCCCGAGGGACTATATAACCGATCTCAGGATCACGCCGTCCATGAGCGATGTCAGGATATCGGTATCGGGCGGAACGGGAAGCTATCGGGTCAGGGTATATGACAGGCAAAACCCTGCGGAGGGCAGATGCATACTCGAGACCGAGACCGACAGCCCGAAGATCGCTTTGAAGTTCGACGATCCGATGCTCTGGAGCCCGGAGGAACCGAACTTGTACGGGCTTGTGATCTCGAGCGGCGAGGACGAGGTGACCTCCTACTTTGCGCTAAGGAGCGTGGACATAAGGAATGTGGGCGGTTTCAGGCGCATTTGCCTGAACGGCAGGCCCTACTTCTTCCACGGGGTGCTCGACCAGGGGTATTTCCCGGAGGGCATCTTCCTCCCGAACAGCGAGAAGGGCTACGAGCAGGACATCCTGAAGATGAAGGAGCTCGGCATCAACACCCTGAGGAAGCACATCAAGGTGGAGCCCGAGTGCTTCTATGAGGCGTGCGACAGACTGGGGATGATAGTCTTCCAGGACATGGTGAACAACGGGAAATACTCCTTCCTCAGAGACACGGCTCTCCCCACGGTCTTCAAGGGCTCGTTCTCCGACAGGAACCGCCACAAAAAGGGCGATGTGAGAAAGAACTTTTTGAGTCATTCAAAGGCGATAGTCAAGCATCTCTACAATCACCCGTGCGTGTGCTATTATACGATATTCAACGAGGGCTGGGGCCAGTTTGAGAGCGACAGGGTCTACGAGAAGTTCCGCGAATGGGACGACACGAGAATCGTCGATTCGACCTCGGGGTGGTTCAAGCAGAAGAAGAGTGATGTGGAGAGCATCCACTGCTATTTCAAGCCGATCAAGCCCGTCAGGTCCGATCTCCCCATCGTGGTGAGCGAGATGGGCGGGTACTCGGT
>JAGDDC010000095.1 GCA_017958245.1 Lachnospiraceae bacterium | reverse complement strand
TGTCTTTAAGAGGGCCTGTTCTATCATACTGATGATCGTTTTTTCACTGCTTACCGCAACGTTTTTAACGAACTCTTCCACCGTGTACCTTGAGGCAAAGTCACCGGCGTTATGTCCCCCCATACCGTCCGCAACGATAAACAGGTTGGGAAGTGCACCGACATGCTCTGTCGTCTGGTAGATATAATCCTGATTCATCTCACGTCTGATGCCGACATCAGTCTTAGCAAACGCCCTCATCGATGCTTTCCTCTCTTCCCTTTAGTCCGGATCTTTTTTCGCCGCTTCTGCGTGACTTCCCCCTGAAGCCACCTGCGAGACAGCCCTTTTTTCGTAGCGTCGCCTCAATTGACCGCACGCCGCGTCGATATCCGAGCCCATTTCTCTTCTAATAGTAGCATTTATTCGTTTTTTTTCAAGTATTTTTTTAAAACAGCCCGTTCTCTCAGCGGTCGCGCGCCTATAGCTCCGCTCTTTTACGGGGTTTACGGGTATGAGGTTCACATGGCAGTTTCTTCCCTTTAGAAGCCCTGCAAGCTCCTCCGCGCATTCGTCGGAATCGTTCACGCCCGATATCAGGCTGTATTCGAAGGTGATCCTCCTGCCCGTCTTTTCAAAATACCTGTCGCACGCCCCGAGTATGGAGGCTATGTCATAGCTGAAAGCCACCGGCATGATCTTCCTTCTGATCTCGTCGTTTGGCGCGTGCAGCGATATCGCGAGCGTGATCTGGAGTTTCAGATCGGCGAGCTCGTCTATCTTCTCAACAAGCCCGCAGGTTGACACCGTGATCGACCTTGCAGAGAGGTTCATGCCCTGTTCATGGGTCACAAGCTCTATGAACCTTATCAGGTTGTCATAGTTATCGAGCGGTTCTCCGGTCCCCATCACGACGATATTCGAGATCTTCACATCCGCAAGTCTCCCGATCATATAGACCTGCGCTGCCATCTCCCCCGCCGCAAGATCTCTTCTCTTGCCTCCTATCGTGGATGCGCAGAACTTGCAGCCCATCCTGCAGCCGACCTGTGAAGATATGCACACCGAATACCCGTGTTCATACTCCATCAGGACACTCTCTATCACGTTTCCGTCTGGAAGCGCGAAGAGGTACTTCTTCGTCCCGTCCGACCCGGAGCACAGACACTCAACCTCGGTCAGGGGGTTGACCCTGCCATCCGCAAAGAGCTTTTCTTTGAGGGACTTCGGGATGTTAGTCATCTCATCCGCATTTGCAGCGTGCCTCTTATGCATCCAGTCAAAGACCTGATCGGCCCTGAAAGCCGGTTCTCCACGATCCTTCATGAAGCTCTTTAACTCTGTTAAGTTCATCGAAAGCAGATCAGTCATCTCGTCTCCGTTTTATCATGTACCATTGGCACGCTAAAGCTTCCTAAACTTTGATATGAAAAACCCGTCCGTCCCATACTTTCCGGGTATGAGTTTCAGCACGCCGCGGGCAGTGTCCGCGCTGCGAAGGCACTCCGGCAGGCAGTCGTCCAATGAGACCGGTACAAGCCCCGTCTCCTTCACGATGAAGTCCGCGTTCTCCTCGTCCTCCTCCTTTGTGAGCGTGCAGGTCGAGAAGATGAGTGTTCCGCCGGGCTTTACGTATCTCGAAGCATTAATAAGCATCCTCTTTTGGAGGGCTGATAGCGCCTCGATCCCCTCCCTGTCCGTGCGGTACTTTATGTCGGGCTTTTTCGCTATGATGCCGAGCCCCGAGCACGGAAGATCCGCAAGCACTACGTCCGCGCACTCAAAGAACTCCTCTCTGTACTCCTCCGCATCATTTACCATGACATCTATGTTGTCGAATCCGCATCTTAAGATGTTTTCCCGTATCAGTGAGAGCTTCCTCTCCGAGATATCGCAGGATATCACCACGCCCGCAGATTCCTCATCGCTGCCCGCACTGCCTTCGGTTTCAGCTGTATCTTCCTTTCGGGCACGGGAACTCTCCTCATACTTTAAAAGATCAGCTGCATGTATCGTCTTGCCTCCGGGAGCCGCGCAGATGTCGAGCACCGTGTTGCCCGGCCTTATCCCCGCGATCGTCCCCACAAGAGCAGAGCTCTCATCCTGCACCTGGCATTTGCCCGATGCGAAGGCGGAAAGCGCAGGGAGCGTGTCATACCCCTCTATCTTAAAGCAGGTCTTTAAGCACCTGCCGGGCTCGACAAAAGCGCCGTCCTTTTCGAGGCTCTCCTTCAGCTCTTCGGGCGTGGTCCTGCTCAGGTTGCACCTGATGCTCGTCCTGTTCTCGTCCAAAAAGTAGGCAAACGCCCTCTTCGTATCCTCATTTCCGAAATTCTCAAGGAAGAGCTCACACAGAAACTCAGGCACGGAATACTTTACTGAAAGCGCCCTGACCTCGTCCATGCCCTGCCCTGCCTCAAGGTTTTCTATCGAGGAGAGCACCTCTTCTTTGTTCTTTGCCATCTTCCTTGCGATAGCGTTTACAAAGCCCGAGAGCGCGCCCTTCCCCCGCTTCCTCACAAGCTTTACCGCCTCGTCGCAGGCCGCGTAATCGCTCACATCCATGTAGAGCAGCTGGTAGGCTGTCATCCGAAGGACAGTGCGTATCAGAGGCTTCTGCTTGTTCACGGGCACGTCCGCATACAGTCCTATCACGTAGTCGAGCGTGATCTTTCGCTCCGTGGTCCCTGTCGAGAGCCTTGTCACAAAGGCCCTGTCCGCCCTGCTCATGCCGGGATATCTCCGCAAATGAGCCTCGACGGTCTTGTTCACATATGCGTCTTTGTCAAAGACCTCCGAAAGGATGTCCAAAGCGACTTCTCTGGTGTTCGTCTTTATTTCCTTCCGGTCATCGTTCGCACCGATATGTGATCCCTCCAATCATCTCTTTCCGAACCTGTCTCCGTCTTTGAGCCTGAAGCCCCTAAGGAACTCTTCCGTCCTCATGCGCTTCTTGCCCTCAAGCTGAAGCTCGTTCACCTTAAGTATCCCCTCGCCCGTCTTTATGAACAACGTCTTCGAGTCCGTGTATACAACCTCTCCGGGCACGGCGCCGCCCCTGTCCTTTTGCATCGTCTCATCTGCGGAACACACATCGCAGTCCCAGAACTTCACACTCTTTCCGTCAATGAAAGTATAGGCGGTGGGCCAGGGATTGAGTCCTCTCACGAGCCTTTCTATGCTCGCGGCGCTCTTTTCAAAATCTATATCGCCGAGGCTTTTCTCGATCACCTTCACATAGGATGCCTCCGCGTCGTTCTGTGGAGTCCTTCCCGCTGTGCCTGCAAATATCTTCTCTATCACGGACACGAGCAGTTCTCCGCCTTCTTTTGCAAGCTTCACGGTCAGGCTCTCAGCGGTCTCCTTTTTCTCGACCGGCACCGTTCTCTGTTCGATCACATCCCCGGTGTCAAGCCCCTTTGCCATGTACATGATGGTGACTCCGGTCACCTCGTCACCGTTGATCACTGCCCACTGTATGGGTGAGGCTCCCCTGTACTTCGGAAGGAGCGAGGTATGGACGTTCACACAGCCAAATCTCGGTATGTTAAGCAGTCTTTCGGGGAGTATCTGCCCGAAGGCAGCGACCACTATCAGGTCGGGTGCGATCCTCTCCATAGCCTCGAGGAAATCCTCGTCCCTTGCCTTTAGAGGCTGAAAGACCTCTATGCCCTTTGACAGGGCTAGCTCCTTCACCGGAGGCATCGCAAGCTCTCCCTTTCTTCCCTTTTTCCTGTCGGGCTGGGTAACCGCCGCAACGATCTCATGGTCCGTCTCAAGGAGCCTTGAAAGGACCGTAGCCGAGAGTTCGGGAGTCCCCATAAAAACTATCCTCATGTGGTTTTCCTCCATATGCGTAAACACAGATCAGGCCTTATATTCCTGTCACTCTTCGCCCGTCACGCGCTCAAGCTCGCCCTCGACCTTGGTCGTGTAGAGCACGCCGTCGAGATGATCTATCTCATGCTGGAGAGCGCGCGCAAGAAGCTCAGTCCCCTCTATGATCTGTTCCTTCATGTCGAGGTCATAGGCCTTTACCTTGACGTAGTTTGCCCTCGTCACGCAGCCCCTCATCCCGGGCACCGAAAGACAGCCCTCGTTGCCTGTCTGCGAACCGCTCTTTTCAAGTATCACGGGGTTTATGAGTATGATCGGGGAGTTGGCCTCCTCCGACACGTCAACTACCGCGATCCTCTTTAAGACGCCCACCTGAACGGCAGCGAGCCCGACGCCCTCAGCCTTGTACATGGTCTCAAGCATATCGCTTACAAGCTCCCTGATCTTGGGCGTGATCTCCGTCACCTCGCGCGATTTCTTCAAAAGCACCTCGTCGTCATCAACTCTGATTGTTCTGATTGCCATGATCTCCTCCTCTTTCCGGCCTCGCCGGGTGTATATAACTATCTTTCCTAAATCTGTTAAACTCCTAAGAAGCATTCCTGCCCCGGTCCCGGGACCTCTGTAGCCTTCAAAAGCCAAAGCCTACACTCTCTGCGGGTTGAAGTCAAACGCGCAGGATGCTCCGGGGTACTTTCTGTCCCCTGTCAGAGTATCCGCGAGGAAGTTTTTGATCCTTATCAGCTCTTCCATGTTCGCAGACTTTATGTACAGGGCTCTCCGGTATATGTCATTTGCCTTGTAGAGAGAAGCCCTCGCGGGCCCTATGAGCTTTGCGCCTGTTTTTGCGAGCTCACCCGCAGCCTTCCCCGCGAGTCCTGCCACGTATTCGGCATAGTCCTTCGCTTCCTTTTCCTTTGCGCTCGCGCACAGTATCAGCAGCATGTTCGATGCGGGCGGGTATTCCATGGCCCTACGAAAGCCCATCTCTTCCTCGTAGAAGGCATGGAAATCAGCATTTGCCGCAGCCTTCACGCTGTAGTGCTCAGGCTGATAGGTCTGTATGACGACCTCGCCTTCCGTCTTCCCGCGCCCCGCGCGCCCCGACGCCTGAACGAGCAGGTCGAAGGTCCGCTCCGCAGCCCTGTAGTCGGGCACTCCGAGTGACATGTCTGCCGCGAGTATGCCCACCAGCGTGACCTTGTGAAAGTCGTGGCCCTTGACTATCATTTGCGTACCGACGAGTATGTCCGCCTCTCCGTCCGCAAATGAAGCGAGGATCTGTGAATGCCCCTCCTTACCGCCTGTCGTGTCCGCATCCATTCTGAGTACTCTCGCGGTGGGGAACAGCGCTTTAAGCTTCTCCTCGATCTTCTCCGTGCCGATCCCGAAGCTCCCTATGTAGGGCGATCCGCACGACGGGCATTTGTCTACGGGCTGTTTTACGTAACCGCAGTAATGGCAGATCATCTCGCCGTTTCTGTGCCTTGTGAGCGATACATCGCAGTGGGGGCATTTGATGATCTCCCCGCAGCTCCTGCAGGAGACGAAGCCCGAGTAGCCGCGCCTGTTTAAAAAGAGCATGGTCAGCTCGCCCTTTTTCAGCCTGTCTTCTATGAGTTCCTTGAGTTTGACCGAGAAGATATCCCTGTTTTTGTTCTTAAGCTCCTCGCGCATATCGACCACGTGGATGAAGGGCTTTGCCGCTCCTCCCGCGCGCTCCTTGAGCTCAAAGAGCCTCACCTTCCCGCTCTCGACCTTTGAATACACCTCGAGCGAGGGCGTCGCGGAACCGAAGATTACCGACGCTCCCTCCGTGCGTCCCCGCATCAGCGCGACCTCTCTTGCGTTATAATGCGGAACGTTCTCGTTCTTGTAGCTCTCCTCGTGCTCCTCATCCATGATGATGAGCCCAAGCCTCTCAAATGGCGTGAAAAGAGCGGATCTCGGTCCTATCATGATGTCGATCTCGCCGTTTTTTGCGCGCATGCTCTGATCGTAGCGCTCTCCTGCGCTCATCCGCGAGTTGAGTATCGAGATCCTGTCGCCGAACCTTCTGTAGAAGCGCATGACGGTCTGATAGGTCAGAGCGATCTCCGGGATCAGCATGATCACCTGTTTTCCCTGCTTTAAAACCTCCTCTATGACCGACATGTAGACGTAGGTCTTGCCGCTTCCCGTGACGCCGTGTATCAGGTAGGCACCCGTCTTTCGGGCTTTTATGTCCGCCGTGATCTCGTCTATGATGTATCTCTGGGCGGGGTTCGGAGTGATCTTCTCCTCCTCTCTGCCCTTTGCAAAAACCGGGTTCCTGAGATCCTTCCTCTCAACTATCTCTATGAGCCCCATCTCCTCAAGCGACCTGATCGTCTGTGACGAGACGGCAAGTTTTTCTACAACTGTATCATAGTCAAGGCTTCTGTCGTTTAAAAGCTCCTGCAGGACTCTCTCCCTCGCCCTGTGTTTTTTCTGTCTCGCAGTCTCGAGGGCCTGCACCACCTTTTCCTCGTCGGGTGACATGACTATAGTCTTCTTGACTCTCTGTTTTACAGCCTTTTTTACGGGCATCACAGTCTTTAGCGCCTCGTTTAAAGTGCCTCCGAAGCTCTCCCTTATGAAGCAGGCGAGCGCGATCATCTTGTCCTCGATCCTTAAGTCCTTGTCGTTCACACCGAGCACGTCTTTGATCCTGCTCTCATCGACCTTCGCCTCGACGGAGAAGGACAGCACGAAGCCCTTTATCGTCCTTGCGCCCTTGCCAAATGGCACCGTGACACTGCTCCCGACAGCCACTCTGCCTTCAAGCTCATCGGGAACCCTGTACTGGAACGTCCTGTCAAGCTTCCCCTGCGATATATCGACTATCACATCAGCATATCTCATCTGTTTCTTTCCTTTTTACTTGAGAGCCACGCTATCAGAAGCCCGCTTCGCCCGGTCGCGCTCTGTGTCATACGCTCTCCTTCAGCCTTCCGATGATCTCCTCGAGCTTCATGCCCCTCGACCCCTTAAAGAGCACGACATCACCGCTCCTCAAGGTCTGCTTAAGGTAAGCATAGGCATCTTCGTTCGTATCAAAATGCGCCCTCTCAAGCTCCGGCCTCTCAAGCCCCGCAGCACGGTCTATGTGTTCCGCCTCGCCTCCTACGGTAACAAGTATGTCCACACCCGCTTCCGCAGCGTCTCTTCCGGTGGTCTCATGGCAGGTCTTTGACATGGCCCCGAGCTCGAGCATATCCGCAAGCACAGCTATATGCCTTGCTCCGGGCGTCTTCATGAGCACGTCGAGCCCGCTCTTTATCGAGTCGGGGCTTGCGTTGTAGGCATCGTTTATCACCTTTATCTCGCCTACCTTCTCGACCTCTCCTCGCATCCCTTCGGGCCTGTAGGACAAGAGCCCCTCTGCAGCCGTCTTTAGAGACACTCCAAACCTCTCAGCCACAGCCATCGCAGCCACTGCGTTCATGAGGTGCGCCCTGTCTACCGTGCTAAGCCTCACATGTACGGGAGCTGCAGTGCCCCCTTCGTGTGACTTTGACACGTAATCAAACTCTGTCATGTCCTCGTAAAAGACCGTGTTCACCGCCCTGTGATCGCAGTCCTCCCCGAGCCCGTAGGTCTCTATCTTTGCGAGCGGGAGCGCGCGCCTTGTATCGTCTGTCATCTCGATACCGTCAAATGCCGCTTCCGTTCCGTTCTCTTTCACTTTCTTTGCCGCGTCAACGACGGGCCTTAACATGTCATCGTCACCGTTTAGGAGGAGATAAGCTCCCTTCTCAAAGCCGTTTGCAATGGAGAGTTTCTCCCTTCTTATGGCCTCCCTGCTTCCGAGGTTCCCTATGTGCGACACGCCGATGTTGGTGATCACCGCAGTCTGGGGCGAAGCGATCGCAGAAAGCCTCGCCATCTCGCCCTCGAGGCTCATTCCCATCTCGATCACGGCCGCATCAAGGCTCTCGTCGAGCTCGAGCATCATCCTCGGGAGTCCGAGCTGTCCGTTCCAGTTCTTTATGGTCTTTATGACCTTCAGGCCCCCCGCGAGCGCAGCGTGGACCATTTCCTTCGTGGTGGTCTTTCCGACGCTCCCCGTGATGCCGATCAGAGGTACGTTTGTACGACGTCGGTAGAACTCGCCCAGCCTCTGGAGCGCCCTCACGGTGTCCTCCACAAGTATCGCGCCCATCCCCTCCGGGACAAATGCGTCCTCTCTGGATATAAAGGTCGCAACGGCGCCATTTGCGCGGGCCCCCGCTATATGCTCGTGAGCGTCCGTCTTCTCTCCCACTATGGGAACAAAGAGCAGTCCGTCCGCGGGGTCTCTTGAGTCGATCACAACGCCCTTTACGCGTATGTTTTCGTCACCTCTGACCTGCACTGCTCCTACAGCCTTTGCGATCTCTCCTATCGTCATATCTATCATAGTCACACTGTCTTTCCCTCTGCCTTGAGTTCCCTCACCGCGTCCGCAACGAGCTCACGGTCGTCCATGTGGTGCTTGACGCCCTTGATCTCCTGATAATCCTCATGTCCTTTGCCCGCGATCACTATGAGGTCGCCGTCCTTCGCGTTCTCGATCGCGTACTTTATCGCCTCGGCGCGGTCGGGTATTGTCACGTACTCTCCGTCAGCCTTCTTTACACCCACCAATATGTCCGCGATGATGTCCATCGGCTCCTCAAACCTCGGGTTATCGGATGTCACGATGGTCAGATCTGCAAGCTTCGAGGATATCTCTCCCATCTCGAACCTTCTGTCCCTCGACCTGTTCCCGCCGCACCCGAAGAGGCACACAAGTCTCGCGGGCTCATACTCCTTAAGAGTCCCGAGCAGGCTCTCGAGAGCCATGGCGTTGTGAGCGTAATCTATCATCACGCTGAAGCGGTCCGACACTCTGACAGGCTCAACCCTGCCCCTGACTGAGGTCTTCTCAAGCGCTTCGAGCGCAGACTTCATGTCAACACCGAGCTCCTTCACCACAGCGAGCGCAGTGAGCGAGTTGTAGACCGTGAACCTTCCGGGTATATTGACCCTGACCTTGCTCTCCTCGCCGCCCGCGACGAGCGTGTAGCTGATGCCGAGACTTGAGGAGTCGTTGTGGAGGTTCAGGTCCTTCGCCCTGAAATCCGCGTCCTCCGAGAGACCGAAGGTCTTCAGCCTGCACGTGTGGCCCTTCGTGACATTTGCCGCGTTCCTGTCGTCCATATTTACCAGCCCGAGCTTACACTGCCTGAAGATCAGCGCTTTGCAGGCCATATAATCCTCAAATGACGCGTGCTCGTTCGGCCCTATGTGGTCGGGCTCGATGTTTGTGAACACGCCTATGTCAAAGGTGAAGCCGCCTACCCTCTTCTGCATGAGGCCCTGTGAGGAAACCTCCATGACCACGCAGTCAAGTCCCGCCTCGGCCATCTTTGCAAATGATTCCTGCAGCACGTAAGACTCCGGCGTCGTGTTTACCGCAGGCGTCCTCTCGTCCCCGATGATGGTCTCGATGGTGCCGATGAGCCCGGGCTTCTTCCCCGCACGCTTCAGTATATCGTAGACCATATAGCAGGTCGTGGTCTTTCCCTTTGTGCCTGTTATGCCTATAGTCGTGAGCTTCCCTGCAGGATGATCAAACCACGCGGCAGAGAGAACTGCGAGAGCCTCCCTGTCATCATCGACTTTTATGAAGGCCGTGTCAGTGTATGAGCCGTAGCCTCTGTCCTCAGTCACTATAACAGCCGCAGCACCGGCTTCACAGACCTTGTCTATGTAGTCGTGACCGTTTGAGTTGGCTCCCTTGATGCACACAAAGACGGAGCCCCTTGTCACCTTTCTCGAGTCATAAAAAAGCCCCGTGACCTCTATATCCACATTTTTTTGAAGGACCTCATACGAGAGTCCTTCAAGCATTTTAGACAATATCATTTATCGTTCCCTGCCTCCGGTTTCTTTGATGCAGACTTCTTTGCAGTTTCTGCTTTCTTTTTTGTGCCTGTTGTCTTTGCGGCACCCGTGCTCTTTGCATTGCCAGAGCTTTTTGAAGTACCTGCACTCTTTGCCGCGCCCGCAGCCTTCGCGGTACCCGTGGTCTTCGCAGCAGCTCCTGTCTTCTTCTCCGCAGCAGCTCCTGTCTTCTTCGCCGCAGCTGTCCCGGTCTTCTTTGCGGGGGCTTTCTTCGCGGCGGGCTTCTTTAAAAGCTCGGCATACATGGCCTCG
>JAGDDC010000094.1 GCA_017958245.1 Lachnospiraceae bacterium | reverse complement strand
CTGTGGACGGGCTTGATCCCGTCATGAGGAGAAAGCCGTGGAGCCTTGTACTCGCCGATGTCTCCGAACACGAGACCACAGTCGTCATATCATCCCACAACCTGAGGGAGCTTGAAGACGTCTGCGATCACGTCGGGATCATGAACGGTGGCAAAGTGGTCATAGAGAAATCACTTTCAGATCTTCAGGGAGGCGTGGCAAAGCTTCAGGTAGTCTTCAACGGAGAGAGGCCGCCGCTCGAGGAAGAGTTTGAGATACTCAGCGAACATACTACAGGCAAGATACACACACTGATAGTCAAAGGGGCTCCGGAACTTGCGGAGAGAAGGCTCATGAGGTTCGTGCCTCTCTTCGCGGAGGCGCTTCCCCTGACACTTGAAGAAATATTCATATACGAGATGGGAGGTGAGGATGATGCAGTCAAGGAGATCCTGCTTTAACAAACAGCTTTTCTTCAAATACGTAAAACAGTACTGGCCTCTTTGGGCGGCATCGATCCTTGTTTCTACGCTCGCCATCCCGGTTGTTTTTATACGAGTATACAACTCGCTGGGCACGGGCATCACCGCAAATGATGTAAAAGCGGCTCTCATATCCGTTATGAATCCCGTTTTTTACTTTTCGCTTGCCGCCTCGGCTTTTTACTCGATCGTTTCTTCGACACTTTTAAACTCTTATCTGTTCAACACGTCGAAGACAACGTTTTTTCATGCGCTTCCCTTCAGGCGAAGCGAGCTTTTCTTCACAAACACGGTATCGGGGCTTCTCTTTATCATAGTCCCGGGCTTTGTTTCATGCCTGCTCGGAGCGATCGCGGGCTTTACTTTCGGTGTCAATATATTGGGACATATGGCGGCTCTTTTTGGAGGCCTGCTGGTATGTGTGCTGTTTTTCTATTCATTTGCAACGATATGCGCGATGGTCACCGGACAGGCTGCTTTCAGCTATGTGTTCTATCTGGTACTCATACCTTATATGGACATCATGAGCTACCCGGTCGGAAGTGTATCTTTCAGGTTCGTGTACGGCATAAACAGCCGCATCATGGAAGACCTGGCACTGTACTCGCCCTCACAGGTCCTCTCGAGGATGCTTGAGTTCTCGAACGACTATGGCACGCAGATCCGGTATACGACCATGATCATCTACACTCTGATCGCCGCAGCGTTTTTCTTCCTTGCATACAAGCTGTATTCCATCAGAAAGCTTGAGACAGCAGGAGATACTATCTGCTTCCCGTTCATCAGACCGGTGTTCAGATGGGGTGTTGGTATCAGCTCCATGTTCGTGTCTGCATGGATTTTTCCGGAGATCTTTTCGTACAGATCATCGCATTCGTTCCTGGTCCTTACGGTGATCACGGGTGTTCTTGCGGGACTTGTCGGGTTTCTTGCCGCAGAGATGATCATGAAGAAGACTTTCAGGATCTTTTCGAAGATCTACAAGGAAATGCTCGTGTTTGTGGGCGTGATGCTCGCTTTCTTCCTGATGCTCGGACTTGATGTATTCGGAGTCGAGAAGAAAGTGCCTGAACCCGATGAAATAAAGAACATCATGGTTTATTACGACGGTTACGGTTTTGACCTTGAAGATCCCGACGACGTAAAGAAAGCCACACAGTTCCATAGTTTCCTTGTGGAAAATAAGGATAAGATCCTTGATCAGAACAGTGATTTCGCGGAGTACGGCGGAAACAGTTTCGAAGTCTATATGGTTGATATGATCAAGCCTTATGATTTCGGAAGCGGGCAGACATCTTTTATCAAGTTTGAATACAGCTTAAAGGATGGCAGCGAGCTGAACAGACAGTATACCGTGGTAACAGATCCCGGGATAAAGGATCCCAAAACTATCCAGGGCAGGATATGCGAGTTCTTTGATGATCCCTCCATCGTGGAAGACATCCTTCTCCCCGACGGCAACGTAAGAGACAGGATCAGAGAGGTGAGCACCGATCTTTACAGGAGCGCAAAGCAAGAAGCGGCCGTAAACGAACCTCAATACGCCGGTGGACTTTTCGAGTCCAGGAATTACGTTTTCACAAATGAGGATGCTCAGGCACTCTATGACGCGATCATAAAGGATATACGCGAAGGCAATCTGAAATACAACTATAATTACTATCGCGAAGATTCTTATGTCAGCAGTCTTTGTCTCGTGATAGAGGAAGAAGAACTTGAAGATACGGGCTTGGATCGCAGCAGGAACGAAAGGATAAACAAAACCTGCTACATCGATCTCTCGTCAGAATGCGTCAACATAATCAAGTTCTTTGAAGAAAAAGGATGTTTTAAAGACGGATACGGTTTTGTGACATACAGCGAGTACTATAAATGATGACAAGACTTATATGACCGGGCCGGGAAGAGTATATCTCTTCCCGGCTTCTTTACATTTGACTTGTTATGCGAATATGATAAAATCTTTTTGGGCTTTATGACTATAAATGAGAGGTTAAGAACATGACAAAGAGATTGTTTGATACGGACAGTTACGTGTTTGAAGGGGATTTTTGCGTGACAGACTGTCTTGAGGTTGAAGACGGATTTGAAGTCGTGCTCGAGAGCACGTGTTTCTTCCCCGAAGAGGGCGGCCAGACCTGCGACAGGGGAGTGCTTGACGGACAGGAAGTAAAACACGTGAGGATAAAGGATGACGTGATCTATCATTTGGTGAGTCAAAGGATAGAGCCCGGAAGAACGGTCCACGGCAGGATCGATGCGGGGCACCGCTTCAGCAATATGCAGCAGCACTCGGGAGAGCATATCATGTCCGGTCTGATACATGAGAGATTCGGGTGTGACAACGTGGGCTTCCATCTGAGCGACAACATTGTGACGCTTGATTTCAACGGCGTGTTCACGGACGAGGAGCTCGCAGAGCTTGAGACCGCCGCAAACCGCGTGATCACAGAGAACAGAAAGGTGAGCGTTAGCTTTTATCCCGATGAGGAGGCAAAGAAACTCACCTACAGGAGCAAGAAAGATATAAAAGGGATCATAAGACTGGTCACGATCGAAGGTGTTGATGTATGTGCCTGCTGTGCGCCTCATGTGAGCCTCACGGGAGAAGTGGGCCTCTTAAAGATCGTGAGCGCGGAGCATTTCAGGGGAGGCACGAGGATGAGCATCCTCTGCGGCTTCAGGGCTCTGGAATACATAAGGCAAAAGCAAAAAAGCGTTCAGGATATATCGGTACTCCTGAAGGTGAAGCCCGAGGAAGTTTCGGATGCCGTCGTCAAGGTAAAGGATGACCTCGACAGGTTAAGGTTCTCCTTCAATCATCTTCAGAACAGGTTGATGAGCCTCAAGACAGATATCATCATAAAAACGGGACTTGGCGAGTTCGAAGACGCTGCGCTCGGTGTATATGCAGGTATGGAGTACGTGCTCCTCTTTGACGAAGATGCTGACGCAGCCTCAGCTAGAGAAGCGGTAAACACACTTACGGCACGGACAGAAAAGACTGTGATCGTCTTCTTTGGAAACGACGAAACAGGCTGGGGCTACATAGCGGGAAGCAGCAAAGATCTTGCAAATGAGACAGCAAAGCTCATGAGAGAGAACTTCTCCGGCAAGGGAGGCGGAAGCCCCAAGATGGTTCAGGGACATGTCGATGCGAAAAGAACAGAGCTCGTTGACTTCTTCGCAAAGAAAAAAGATCAGAGCTATCGCGTGATCTTAGCCTCCGGATCTCCAAGACGCAGAGAGATCCTCGGGCGCATAGGAGTGGCTTTCGAGATCATAAAGAGCGACAAAGAGGAAGACATGACCGGCACGGATCCGAGGGAGATGGTCAGAAGACTCTCTGCGATGAAGGCGGAAGACGTGTTCGAAAGAGTCTCTCCCGGAGAAAAGACCATAGTGATCGGTGCGGACACCGTTGTCGCGCTTGAAAACGAGATACTCGGCAAGCCAAAGGACAGGGCGGACGCGAAGAAGATGCTTAAAGACCTGAGCGGAAGGTCACACGAGGTACACACAGGTCTTTGCCTGATCATAAAGGACGGCGGGACAAAGAAGCTATCATTTGACGTGACCACAAAGGTATATGTGGACGAGCTGACAGACAGCGAGATAGACGATTACATAGAGACGAAAGAGCCGCTTGACAAGGCGGGAGCATACGCGATCCAAGGTATCTTCTCAAAGTATGTGGAAAAGATCGAGGGAAGCTATCTGAATGTAGTGGGCTTCCCCATAGAGCAGATCATAAAGGCTATTAAGGTAGAGGGGATAGACCTCGGGAAATGAGCATTTGCGGGAAAAGCGATGGAAAGAACGATGGACCTTGAGGCAAATGTAAAAAGCATAAAGGGGATAGGAGATAAAAGCGCGGGACTCCTCGGAAAGCTTGGCGTCTATACCGTCGCGGACCTGATCTGTCATTATCCGCGAGACTACGAGATCTTCACGGAGCCCGTCAGGATAGCGCAGTTAAAGGCCGGGCAGATCTGTACGGTGGATCT